>NZ_JBEFDG010000070.1:0-16212 GCF_040137905.1 Corticimicrobacter sp. | reverse complement strand
CGCCGAACTTCTTGGCCAGCACCGTTGCAATCGCTGCCGTCAGCGTCGTCTTGCCGTGGTCAACGTGACCGATCGTGCCCACGTTCACGTGCGGCTTGGTCCGTTCAAACTTACCTTTTGCCATTTTGGTTCCTTGCTTGATTCAAAATACTGACCGGACAGCACCCGCCGCCCGGTCTATAGGTTGGATTTACTTGCCGCGAGCGCTGATGATTTCTTCGGCAACGTTCTTGGGAGCTTCAGAGTAATGCTTGAACTCCATCGTGTACGTTGCGCGACCTTGTGTCAGCGAGCGCAGGTTGGTGGCGTAACCGAACATCTCGGCCAGGGGAACCTCGGCCTTGATGATCTTGCCGCCGCCGACCATGTCATCCATGCCCTGGACGATACCGCGGCGGGACGACAGATCGCCCATCACGGTACCTGCGTAGTCTTCCGGCGTCTCGACTTCAACGGCCATCATCGGCTCGAGCAGCGCGGGCGAAGCCTTGCGCATACCGTCCTTGAATGCCATCGAAGCGGCCATCTTGAACGCGTTTTCGTTCGAGTCCACATCGTGGTACGAACCGAAGAACAGCGTGACCTTGACGTCGACCACCGGATAACCGGCCAGCACGCCCGAAGGCAGCGTTTCGCGCAGACCCTTCTCGACGGCAGGGATGAATTCGCGCGGCACCACACCGCCCTTGATCGCATCAACGAATTCGAAGCCTTCGCCACCCGGTTCCATCGGCTCGATCTTGAGCACGACGTGGCCGTATTGACCGCGACCGCCGGACTGCTTGACGAACTTGCCTTCGATTTCTTCGCAGGTCTTGCGGATCGTCTCGCGGTAAGCCACTTGCGGCTTGCCGACGTTGGCTTCGACACCGAACTCACGCTTCATGCGATCGACGATGATGTCCAGGTGCAGTTCGCCCATACCCGAAATGATGGTCTGGCCGGATTCTTCGTCGGTGTAGACACGGAACGAAGGATCTTCCTGCGCCAGGCGCGACAGGGCGAGACCCATCTTTTCCTGGTCGGACTTGGTCTTGGGCTCGACAGCCTGCGAAATCACGGGCTCGGGGAACTCCATGCGCTCCAGTACCACGTGCGCATCGATGTCGCTCAGGGTTTCACCCGTCGTGACGTCTTTCAGGCCCACCACGGCGGCGATATCGCCAGCGCGGATTTCCTTGATTTCTTCACGGCTGTTGGAGTGCATCTGCAGAATGCGGCCGATGCGCTCTTTCTTGCCCTTGACCGTGTTGTAAACGGTGTCGCCCGAATTGAGCACGCCCGAGTACACACGCACGAAGGTCAGCTGGCCCACGAACGGGTCAGTCATCAGCTTGAAAGCCAGTGCAGCAAACTTCTCGCTGTCGTCTGCCTTGCGGAAGATCGGATTGCCATCATCGTCCTGGCCTTCGACCGGGGGAATATCCACGGGCGAGGGCAGGAATTCGATCACGGCGTCGAGCATGCGCTGCACGCCCTTGTTCTTGAAGGCCGTACCGCACAGCATCGGCTGAATTTCGCAGGCGATGGTACGGGCACGCAGACCCTGGAGGATTTCTTCCTCGGTCAGCTCACCGACTTCAAGATACTTGTTCATCAGGTCTTCGTTGGCTTCAGCAGCCGACTCGACCATCTTTTCACGCCATTCGTCGGCAGATGCCTGCAGCTCGGCCGGAATCTCGCCGTACTCGAACTTGGTACCCTGGCTGGCTTCGTCCCAGATGATGGACTTCATCTTGATCAGATCAACCACGCCGGCGAAGTTATCTTCGGCACCGATGGGGATCACGACAGGCACAGGATTGGCCTTCAGGCGCGTCTTCAACTGGTCATAGACCTTGAAGAAGTTGGCACCGGTACGGTCCATCTTGTTGACGAAGGACAGACGCGGCACGCCATACTTGTTGGCTTGACGCCACACGGTTTCGGACTGGGGCTGAACACCGCCCACGGCGCAGTAGACCATGCAGGCGCCGTCGAGCACGCGCATGGAACGCTCCACCTCGATGGTGAAGTCCACGTGTCCCGGGGTGTCGATCACGTTGATGCGATGTTCGGGATACTGACCGGCCATACCGCGCCAGAAGGCGGTGGTAGCAGCCGAGGTAATCGTGATGCCACGCTCCTGTTCCTGCTCCATCCAGTCCATGGTGGCTGCGCCATCATGCACTTCGCCCAGCTTGTGGTTCACGCCGGTATAGAACAGGATACGTTCGGAGGTCGTGGTCTTGCCGGCGTCGATGTGTGCCGAGATCCCGATATTCCGATAGCGTTCAATCGGAGTTTTGCGAGCCATATTGGTTCCTTGATTGGAACCCCGGCACTATGGGCCGGGGCTTGATTGCTTACAGCACGGCCCGTGCGGGCCATCGCTTTACCAGCGGAAGTGGCTGAACGCCTTGTTGGCTTCGGCCATCTTGTGCGTATCTTCACGCTTCTTCATGGCACCGCCGCGACCTTCGAGGGCGTCGAGCAGTTCGCCGGCCAGACGCAGGTCCATCGACTTCTCGCCGCGCTTCTTGGCGGCTTCACGAAGCCAACGCATCGACAGGGCCAGACGACGCACCGGGCGTACTTCGACAGGCACCTGATAGTTCGCACCGCCCACGCGGCGGCTCTTGACTTCGACGATCGGCTTGATGTTGTTGATGGCCGTATTGAAGACTTCGATCGGGTCCTTGCCCGTCTTCTGCTGGATCTGATCCAGGGCACCATAGACGATGCGCTCAGCAACAGCCTTCTTGCCGGACAACATCACAACGTTCATGAATTTTGCGAGTTCTACGCTGCCGAACTTGGGATCTGGCAACACTTCACGCTTGGGTACTTCGCGACGACGTGGCATTTCTATTCCTTGTGTGTCGATTCAGTTGAACTACATGCCTTTGCATGCAGTCTTGGTCAATACGGCCATGCCGATGACCACTTACTGCTGGCCAATGCCAGCTGCACCATGCCTGCACCGTAACCGGCGCGGGCCCATGCTGTCAGGCCTTCTTGGGACGCTTGGCGCCGTACTTCGAACGAGCCTGCTTACGATCCTTGACGCCTTGCAGGTCAAGCGAACCGCGCACGATGTGGTAACGCACACCCGGCAAATCCTTGACGCGACCACCGCGCACGAGCACGACCGAGTGCTCCTGCAGGTTATGGCCTTCGCCGCCGATGTACGAAATGACTTCGAAGCCGTTGGTCAGGCGCACCTTGGCGACCTTACGCAATGCCGAGTTAGGCTTCTTGGGAGTGGTGGTGTAGACACGAGTGCAGACACCGCGACGCTGAGGGCAGTTTTCGAGAGCAGGACTCTTGCTCGCGGTCGTACTGGCCTCGCGCGGCTTACGCACGAGCTGACTGATAGTAGGCATGACCTTAGATTTCCTTTACGGATGCCGGTTTCTTGTTCCGCCAGGAAGGACCACCCGGATCCATCCTTTTGGGGCTTGCCACAAGCCTGCCCCAGGCACGGTTCGACACCGTAAAAAAGAGCAGGTCTTGCGAAATTCTTGCGTTGGCTTACACCATAGGTATATTCCAGCGAGCTTCTGATTCTAGCTCACCGAATACATCAGGTCAATAACACAACCCGATCAAATGGACATGCTGGCGATTTCCTGATACGCAGTGACCAGTTTGTTGCGAACCTGCAAACTCGTCTGGAACGCGATGCCGGACTTCTGCAGATCGATCATCACGTCATTGAGCGCCACACCGGGATCGCCCATTTCGAACGCCTTGGCCTGCGCATAGGAACTTTCCTGCAGCGTTGCCACTTGCTGCAGGGAACGCTTGAGTTCGCTGGCAAAGCTGCCCTGAGCAGCATCTGCCTGACGAACCGCGCCTTCAGCCTGCCCATCGAGCATGCCGGCAGCACGCACGACGGCGCGCATTTGCGACAACATCTGCTCGATTCCAGCCAGACCTGACAATTTTTGTATCGACATTACACACACCTATATAATTAGGGCCGCGCCGGGTTGCTGCAACGCACCAGTCCACGCACAGCACACGAGTCGGCAATCGTATTCTAGAAAGGGTCAGGCATAGCCTATCCATTGAACAACCCTGAAAAATACGGCTTTTCATTGATTCGACTCGACCGCTCCCGCCCGATAATCCATCGTTCCGATTAGAAAGCCCTGCTTCATGCCGCTTCACCACCTCCACTGCACTTGCGTGTCCACTGGCTTTGGGCAGAATGATTCCCACCGGGTAAACAACCGATGAACAACCCTGCCAACAACGCCTTTGCGGCGCTGAAAGCCAAGTTGCCCAAACTGGATGCCCTGGCAAAACTGCCAAAACCCGCCTTGCTGGGTGCTGGCGCATTGCTGGTCGCACTGCTGGCCGTCGTGTTCATGTGGTCCCGCGGCCCTGAATACCGAGTCCTGTTCTCGAATCTCGAAGAGCGTGATGGCGGTGCCATCGTGACCGCGCTCGGCCAGATGAACGTGCCCTACAAGTTTTCCGACAATGGCAACGCCTTGCTGGTGCCTGCAGACAAGGTGTACGACACGCGTCTGCAACTTGCCAGCCAGGGGTTGCCACGCGGCGGCTCCGTAGGCTTCGAGTTGCTGGATCAGTCCCGCTTCGGTGCCAGCCAGTTTTCCGAACAGATCAACTACCAGCGCAGTCTGGAAGGTGAGCTGGCCCGCTCGATCGAAGCCCTGCACGCCGTCGAGCGTGCACGGGTGCACCTGGCCTTGCCGCGCCAGTCGCTGTTCGTGCGCGACCGCCAGCCCCCGACCGCATCCGTACTCCTGACGCTCTATCCGGGCCGCCAGTTGGGTGAGTCCCAGGTCTCATCGATCACGTGGCTGGTGGCGTCCAGCGTGCCCAACCTGGCTGCCGACAACGTCTCGATCGTCGATCAGAACGGCCGTCTGCTCTCCCATCCCGACACCGGGGCGCTGGGTGCCGACGCCGACCAGTTGCGCTATGTGCAACAAATCGAACAACGCGCCGTCGAGCGGATCCTGACCTTGCTCAATCCGCTGGTAGGCCCGGGCAACGTCCATGCCCAGGTCAGCGCACAGATGGATTTTGCCCAGCGCGAAGAAACCTCCGAAATCTACCGCCCCAACCAGACGCCGGGCCAGGCCGCTGTCCGCAGCCGACAAACCAGCAGCAGCAACCAGACTGGCCCGCAAGGTGCGATCGGTGTACCTGGTGCACTTACCAACCAGCCACCCGTCAATCCTGTTGCGCCGATAGAACAACCGCCTGCCGTAGCACAACAGGGCAACCAGCAAGGTAACCAGCAGGGCGCACAGCAACCGGCCACACCGCCGGTACCCACCCAGTCGCGTCACGACGATACGACCAACTACGAGGTCGATCGCACCATCAGCCACACCAAGCAGCCTGTGGGCGTACTGACCCGCATGTCCGTGGCCGTGGTCGTCAACTACCGGGTCAACGCCGACGGCGAATGGGCAGCGCTGCCCGAGGAAGAAATCCAGAAGCTCGAAAAGCTGGTCCGCGAGGCAGTCGGCTACTCCGAGCAGCGCGGCGACACTGTCAGCATTGCCAACAGCCAGTTCAACGATCTCGAGCCGAGCCTTCCGGTCTGGCGTGATCCGTACTTCCTCGATATGGGCCGCACTTTCGGCACCTATCTGCTGATCCTGCTGTTGCTGATCTGGTTCTGGCGCGCCGTGATCCGTCCGATGCGCCAGCAACAGGCAACGGCTGAAGAAGAAGAGGCCCAGCAGGAAGTCGCCCTGGAAGAACAGGAACGCATGCGCCAGGCCAAGGAAGAGGCTCGCGAGCGCAAGAAACATCTGTACGAAAACAACCTGACATCCGCACGCGAACTGGCCATGAAGGACCCGCGTGCCGTTGCCATGATCATTCGCACCTGGACCGACCCCAATGGCTCAAGCAAACAATCCTGAGAAAAAAGAGTTCACAGGCCTTGAACGCAGCGCCATCCTGATGATGTCGCTCGGCGAGGATGCCGCGGCGGAAGTATTTCGCCACCTGACAGCCCGCGAAGTACAACAGCTCGGTGCAACCATGGCCGGCCTGAAACAGGTTTCGCGTGAGGATGTCGAGGCCGTACTGCTCAGCTTCCGCGAAGAAGCCGATCAGGTCATGGCCGTTTCGCTGGGCTCCGATGATTACGTACGCGCCGTCCTGACCAAGGCATTGGGCAGCGATCGCGCAGCCAGCCTGATCGAAGACATTCTCGAGGCAGGCGACAGTGGCAGTGGCATCGACGCGCTCAACTGGCTCGACGCCAATACCGTGGCCGAACTCATCAGTGACGAGCACCCGCAGATCATCGCCACGATCCTGGTCCACCTGGAGCGTGATCGCGCGGCCAGCGTGCTCAACCTCCTGACGGCCCGCCTGCGCAACGATGTCATGCTGCGTATCGCGACATTCGGTGGCGTTCAGCCAACCGCGCTGGCAGAACTCACCGAAACACTCAATCACCTGCTCAGCGGCCAGAGTGCCAAGCGCAGCAAGATGGGTGGTGTACGCACGGCGGCCGAGATTCTCAATATGATGAACTCGACAGAGGAAGAGTCTGTCGTGGCCAGCCTGCGCGAACGCGATGCAGACCTGGCGCAGAAGATCGTCGACGAAATGTTCGTCTTCGACAACCTCATCGACATCGACGACCGTGGCATTCAGTTGCTGCTCAAGGAAGTCGAAAGCGAAGTACTGGTCATCGCCCTCAAGGGTGCCACCGAAGACCTGCGGGAGAAGTTCCTCAAGAACATGTCTTCACGTGCAGCCGAAATCCTGCGCGAAGATCTCGAAATGCAAGGTCCGGTCCGCATGTCGCGTGTCGAGACCGAGCAGAAGACCATCCTGCAGATCGCCCGCCGCCTGGCAGAGGAAGGCCAGATCGTGCTGGGCAACCAGGGCGACGACGCCTATGTCTGACCAGGGCAAGGATCCCCGGTCAATGGATCGCCACCGTGCCGCCTGGCGACGGTGGCAGATGGCGTCCATCCTGGCGCCGGAACCCGAGCCAGAACTGCCCGCCGAAGCCGAACCGGAGCCCGAACCGGAGCCCCTGCCACCCGAGCCGCCAGCAGAACTGCTGGCACAGTGGCGCGCAGAGGCAGAACAGGCCGGCCATGAGGCAGGCTATGCCGCCGGCATGGCCGAAGGTTTCGCCGAAGGCAAGGCTGCAGGGCACGCACAGGGATATGCAGCCGGTCAAGCCGAAGGAGCCGAAGCCGCGCGTGCCCAGGGTGCAATCGAGGCTGCCCGACTCCACGAAGCGGCCCAGCAATGCGCACTATCGATCGGCAGCATCGAAGAGCAGATCGGCCAAAGCGTGATCAAACTGGCGCTGGATCTGGCACGCCAACTGGTTCGCACCCAATTGGACGTACAACCGGAACTGATCCTGCCCCTCGTCCAGGAAGTACTGCATACCGAGGCAGGCCCGGGCCGCGTGCGCATCTGGCTGCATCCCGAAGACCTGAAGCTGGTACAGCAACACCTGCAGGAAGACCTGCAGGATGCCAACTGGCGCCTGCTGCCCGATCCCGAACTCGCGCGCGGCGGCTGCCGAGCACAAACGGCATACGGCGACATCGATGCCACGTTGCAGACTCGCTGGCAGCACATTGCCGGTGCGCTTGGCCAGGTCCTCCGCTGGGAGGAACCCAAGTCATGACCAACACCGTTGCCCGTTGGCAGACTCAACTCCAGATTGCCTCGCTACGCAGCACTTCGGCTGCAGCCTGGCAAGTATCCGGACGAGTCACACGGGCGGCAGGTCTGGTCCTGCAAGCCACCGGACTGCGTCTGCCGGTCGGTGCCTCCTGTCTGATTGAAATCGCACCCGGCGCAGAGCATGGCGTCGAGGCAGAAGTCGTCGGCTTCGATGGCGGCACCCTCTACCTGATGCCATTGCAGAACATCGATGGCCTGATGCCCGGCGCACGCGTCCTGCCAGAAGACGCAGTCGTGCAATCGCCGGTCCCTTTGCCCAAGCACGCACGCATCAATGGCCTGGCACGTCCCAATATGGCGCGTCACCTTCCCGTAGGCGCAGGCCTGCTCGGGCGGGTACTGGATGCCACTGGCAGGCCGCTCGACGATCTCGGCCCGCTCGATGAACACGATGCCTCTCCAGCATCGCTGAGCACCACGCTCATCAACCCGCTGGCCCGTGCGCCGATCGATACGGTGCTGGACGTTGGCGTGCGCACCATCAATGGCCTGCTGACCGTGGGACGCGGCCAGCGCATGGGCCTGTTCGCAGGTTCGGGCGTAGGCAAGAGCGTACTGCTGGGCATGATGGCACGCTACACCCGTGCCGATATCATCATCGTCGGCCTGATCGGCGAGCGCGGTCGCGAAGTACAGGAATTCATCGAGAAAAACCTGGGGCCCGAGGGGCTGGCCCGCTCCGTCGTGGTTGCAGCACCAGCTGATGTGTCACCCTTGCTGCGGATGCAGGGCGCTGCCTATGCAACACGCCTGGCCGAATATTTTCGCGACCAGGGCAAGCACGTGCTGCTGATCATGGACTCCCTGACCCGCTACGCCATGGCCCAGCGCGAAATCGCACTGGCCATTGGCGAGCCGCCGGCCACCAAGGGCTATCCGCCCTCGGTATTCGCCAAGCTGCCGGCCCTGGTCGAACGTGCCGGCAATGGCACGCCCACGCCAGACGGCGGAGCTGCCGGTTCGATTACAGCTTTCTATACCGTGCTGACCGAAGGCGATGACCAGCAGGATCCCATTGCAGATGCGGCACGGGCCATTCTGGACGGCCACGTTGTCCTGTCGCGACAGTTGGCTGAGGCCGGGCATTATCCCGCCATCGATATCGAAGCCTCGATCTCGCGGGTCATGACTGCACTGATCGACCGCGCGCAGTTCACGCGCGTACGCCGCTTCAAGCAGTTGCTGTCACGCTACCAGCGCAATCGCGATCTGATTGCCGTAGGTGCCTATGCACCGGGCCATGACAGCGAACTGGACGAAGCCGTAACCAAATATCCCGTCCTCTCGTCATACCTCCAGCAGGATCTGGATGTTAATATTCCTTACGAAATGGCCGTCCGCCAGTTGGATCAGGTTTTCGAATCGGAAATGAACTCCCATGAGCGCCAAGCATTCACCTCTTGATACGCTGATCGATCTCGCACAGAAACGCACGGAGTCTGCCGTGCGCTCGCTGGGTGAGTTGCAGACGCAGCGCACCCAGGCCGGTCATCAGCTTGAAGCTCTGTACGACTATAAGCAGGACTACCGGCAACGCCTGCAGAATGCCATGCGTAACGGCGTGCCTGCCGCGCATTACCAGAATTACGAGCAGTTCCTGACCGTCCTCGATAACGTGATTGACCAGCAGCAGAAGGTCGTCCTCACCGCCGACCAGCAGCTTGAACAGGGCCGGGAACAATGGCGTCAGGCCAAGCGCAAGCAGGATTCCTTCGATACGCTGGTGCAGCGCCAACAAAAGACTCTCGCCCTGCAGCAACAACGGCGAGAGCAACGTCAGACTGACGAACAGAGTATCCGTGCGTATCTGCGCGCAGGTGCTGGTACCTTCTGAACCTAGGGATCGCTATGTCCGTAACATCTTCCGTGCTTCATGTCCCGGTCCAGGCAGATACCGATGCGGCCCTCCGTGGCAACCTGGCTCCTGCAGGCCAGGCTGGCCAGGAACTCGACACGGGCACGGCACCTTTCAAGGATCTGCTTACGCAACGCAAGCGTGCTATCGACGACACCGCAGATACGGACCACACCGACCAGATTGTCTCGGATCATACGGCCCTTGGATTGCTGCAGGCCTTCATCCAGCAGGACGTGACACAAGGCGCAGACCCCGCCAGCGAGAGCGAAGAAGAGGCCATCGATGCCGACGCCCTGCTGCGCATTGGCGACAGAGCCGAGGGCAATACCAAAGATACCCCTTCCCAGGTAAAGGCCACGCCCAGGGATATGCTCGAACTGGCCGCACAGCGGGATCACATAGAGCGGGCCGCCCCGAAGGCCGGCAGTGCCATGCTGCAGGATCAAGACGCCGCAGTCGAGACGGCATCTGCTGCCGCACCTGCCGTACGCGATACCGGCATCACGGCGCTCACTCCGGCAGCAGCCAGGCCAGACCTCGCGACTACCTCAGCCCGAACCCCCGCAACCAGTTCGCAAGCGCAACAGCGCAACGAACGTGCCCAGTTGCAAGCCGGCGCTTTCCAGGCAATCGAACCTGTCCAGGCAGGCATTCAACAGCTGACCCAGAACAGTGCCTCGGCGCGCACTGCGGATCCCCTGGCCGCCATCGACACACAACTGCAGCAGCACAACACCCCCACCACCGGGTCCGTGCAACCCACCGGTCTGCCTCATGTTGCCGTCGCAACAGGCACGCACGACCAGATCCAGGCAACCGTAGGCTCGCGAGCCTGGGCTCCGGAACTTGGCCAGCACGTTGCCCGTCTCGGCAACCAGGCCATCCGCCTGGGCGTCCAGCATGCAGAGCTGCGTCTTGATCCGCCGGATCTCGGTCCGTTGCGCATCACACTGAGCCTCCAGGACGGTATTGCCCAGGCTTCATTCGTTTCACCACATATCGCCGTACGCCAGGCCGTCGAATCGGCCCTGCCACAGTTGCAGCAGGCCTTGAATCAGGCCGGCATCGCCCTGGGTGAAGCAAATGTGGGAGATCACACAGCACAACAGCGCCAGGACGAGCAGTTCGCAGCAAAACAGGGCCAGGCTCATGGTGGTTCCGACAGCCTGGCCGGCAGCGATGCAACCAGCTCCGGCCTGGTTTCTGCGGCCGCACAATCCCGTCGTCCGGACGCATTGATCGACGTATTCGTCTGATGCCATTCATCATGGAGACCCAAACGGTTGAGATGGCTGGTATTTACTGCCTTTTTCATCCCCCTCGCCATGCCGGTATCAGGCAGAATCGAGACTTCGAGGAATCTGCGCAATGGCCGCTTTTTCGCAAGTCCTAAACCATGGCGACTCTCAAGCAAACGATTATGCCCGCCCGTAGTACTCTCCCCTCACGTTCCAGTGGTCGTCTCGGCAGCTTCATTCAGGCGCTGCTGGCCTTGCTTATTGTCGTCGGCCTGAGCGTCGGTGCCACATGGTATGTGATGACCCAGTTCTATCTGCCGAAGCAGGCAGCCGCAGGCACCGAGTCGTCCGCACCAGCCGCCACCGCGGCCGCACCTGCTGCGACACCCGCACCCGTCGCAGCACCCGCACCCGCACCGGTCATCGCAGCCCCCATCTTCGTGCCGCTGGAGCCGTTCACGGTCACGCTGGCCAACGACCAGATGGAACGCATCCTGCACACGGCGATCACGCTGCGCGTTGCCGATCTTCCTTCCGAAGACCGCATCAAGAGCTACATGCCTGAAGTGCGCAGCCGCATCCTGTTCATTCTGTCGCAACAGCCCCCGGATACCGTACAACAGGCCAATACCCGCGTCGCGCTGGCGATGGCCATTTCCAAGGCCATCAGCATGCCATTCTCGCCGATGACCGAACCGCAGCACATCACAGACGTGCTGTTCACCGACTTCGTTGTGCAGTAAAGATCATGTCTTACGAGGCATTCCTTTCCCAGGATGAAGTCGACGCCCTCCTTGCCGGTGAGCTGGGGGAGTCGCAGGCCAGTCAAAGCACCCAGCAGGACACGTCCGGTGTACGGGCTTACGATCTGGGCTCACCTGATCGCGTCGTGCGGCGGCGCATGCAGACGCTCGAGCTCATCAATGAGCGTTTTGCACGCAACATGCGTACGGTGCTGCTCAATTTCATGCGGCGTAGCCCGGATATTTCCGTCGGCAATATCCGTATCATGAAATACGCCGAATTCGAGCGCAACCTGCCGGTGCCCAGCAATCTCAACATGGTCACCATGAAGCCGTTGCGTGGCACGGCGCTCTTCACCTACGACCCGAACCTGGTGTTCCTGATCATCGACAGCCTGTTCGGTGGCGATGGCCGCTACCATACAAGGGTCGAGGGTCGCGAATTCACCCAGACCGAACAACGCGTCATCCAGCGACTGTTGGGGCTCACCCTTGAAAGCTACGGAAAGTCCTGGGAAAAGGTCTATCCGATTGCATTCGAGTATGTCCGCTCCGAGATGCATACGAAATTCGCCAGCATCACCGGAAACAACGAAATCGTCGTCGTTTCGTCGTTTCGTATCGAATTCGGGGCGGTAGGCGGCAATCTCAATATTTGCCTGCCCTACTCGATGATCGAGCCGGTGCGTGACCTCCTCATACGGCCGCTGCAGGAAACCTCCCTCGAATCGGTAGACCAGCGCTGGATGCAACAGCTTTCGCAGCAGGTGCGCAGTGCGGACATTGAAGTGTCCGCAGAATTCACTCGCATCCAATCCAGCATCGGCCAATTGATGGCCCTCAAGGCTGGCGATGTGCTACCGATCGAAATGCCCGAAACCATCACGGCCCACGTCGATGGCGTACCCGTGCTCGAGTGCCAGTACGGCGTACATGACAACCGCTATGCCTTGCGCGTCCAGAACATCCTGGATACGCGCAATGACGAATTCATCAACGATCACCTATCATGACTGACACCGATCTCTCCCCCGACCAACAACCTGCGTCCGACCAGCCGGCATCTTCCGATTTCGCCGGCACCCAGGCTGATGGCCTGGTGCAGGGCAGCGAGTCAGCAGCCCCCGACACGACGGCCGCTGCGATCGAAGACCCGGCTGGCGTCAGCATGGATGACTGGGCCGCAGCATTCGCAGAACAGGATACCAGCAGCGAACCGGCCCCTGCCAGCAGCACGACAGCCGCTCCGGCACCTGCCGCTGCTGCAGCGACAACTGCCGCCACGGCGTCGCCCGTTGCATTCCAGCCGCTGACGCCCAGTGGCCAGACCATCGGTCACGACATCGACTTCATCAAGGATGTACCTGTCCAGTTGACGGTCGAGCTCGGCCGTACCCGGATGACCATCAAAAACCTGCTGCAGCTGGGTCAGGGCTCCGTGGTCGAACTCAATGGCCTGGCCGGGGAACCCATGGACGTATTCGTCAACGGCTTCCTGATCGCCCAGGGAGAAGTCGTTGTGGTGGAAGACCGCTA
Organism: Corticimicrobacter sp.; assembly: GCF_040137905.1. Taxonomy (NCBI): domain Bacteria; kingdom Pseudomonadati; phylum Pseudomonadota; class Betaproteobacteria; order Burkholderiales; family Alcaligenaceae; genus Corticimicrobacter; species Corticimicrobacter sp. The sequence continues at coordinate 3,139 of NZ_JBEFDG010000070.1, read as the reverse complement.
TGGCATCCGCCTGACCGACATCATTACGCCATCCGAACGTCTCAGCCGCCTCAACAACCGGCGCTGACCGCACCCTGTCATCATGACCGAGGCCGCGCTGATCCGTGTCATCGCAGTACTGATACTGATCATCTGCATGATCCTGGCTGCGGCTTGGCTCGTACGCCGTCTCGGTCTGGCCGGCACGTCACGTCAGGCCAGCAGCCTGCGCCTGCTGGGTAGTCTCGGGCTGGGCCCCCGCCACCGTATCGCCATCATCGAAGCTGATGGCACCCGCCTGGTGGTCGGCCTGCACCCCAACGGCATCAACCTGCTGCATACCTTCCCACCTTCCGGGAAGCCATCCGAATCCATCACGTCCGAAGAAGCGCCCGCCAGCAGCACCGCTGGCACATTCAAGGACGCGCTCGGGCGCGCACAGCCCCCGTCGACTCCGCAATGACTCCGATTTCATTCCTGCGCCATGGCATCGTGCCCCTTGTCCTGGGGCTGATCCTATGGTGTGCGCCCTGGGCCGTTCAGGCACAGGCGTTGCCTGCCATTACCAGCCAGCCCGGTGCCGACGGCGGGCAGATCTATTCGCTCAGCATCCAGACCATGCTGCTGCTGACCATGCTCGGTTTCATACCGGCCATGCTGCTGATGATGACCTGCTTCACCCGCATCATCATCGTACTGAGTCTGCTGCGCAACGCCATCGGTACAGCCACCTCCCCGCCCAACCACATCCTGATCGGCCTGGCGCTGTTCCTGACCTTCTTTACCATGTCGCCGATCTTCGACCAGATCTACGATACGGCCTACAAGCCCCTCACCGAGGGCAGCATTTCGTTCGAAGCTGCCGTCGAGGAGGCCGGCAAGCCACTGCGCACCTTCATGCTGCACCAGACACGGGAAAACGACCTCATGCTGTTCGCCAACATGGCAAACCTGCCTGAAGTCGAAACGCCGGAACAGGTGCCGTTCCGCGTGCTGGTGCCCGCATTCATCACCAGTGAACTCAAGACAGCATTTCAAATCGGCTTTACCATTTTCATTCCCTTCCTTATCATCGACCTGGTTGTCGCCAGTGTCCTGATGTCGCTCGGGATGATGATGGTGCCTCCCGTCACGATATCGCTGCCATTCAAGCTGATGTTGTTCGTCCTCGCCGACGGCTGGAACCTGCTGCTGGGTTCATTGGCACGCAGCTTCTACATATAGAACGGAGACACGCATGACGCCTGAATCCGTAATGACACTGATCTACACGGCACTCAAGCTGACCCTTACCATCGCTGGACCGCTCCTGCTGGTCACGCTGGTCGTTGGCCTGGTGATCAGCATCTTCCAGGCTGCAACCCAGATCAATGAAATGACACTGTCTTTCATCCCCAAGCTGCTTGCCATGTGTGCGGCCTTGATACTGCTGGGTCCATGGATACTGAATACCCTGGTGGATTTCATGCGCCAGTTGATCGGCAATATTCCGACCCTGGCCATGTAAGCCGATACGGGACCCGGAACCGTGTTCTCCTTCACGATCGATCAACTCTACGGCTGGATGGCGGCTTTTCTGTGGCCTTTTTTCCGCCTGCTTGGCCTGTTCGTGAGTGCCCCCTTGTTTGGTGAATCCACCATCCCGAAACGGGTCAAGATTGCGCTGGCCGCCACACTGACCGTTGCCGTTGCGCCGACGCTGGGCCCGATGCCAAGCATTCCACCCGCATCCTTCGCGGGACTGGGTATCGCCATACAGCAGACACTGATCGGCATCATGCTGGGCTTGACCATGCGCGTGGTGTTTGCTGCTGTTCAGACGGCGGGGGAATATATCGGCCTGCAAATGGGGTTGTCGTTTGCCTCGTTCTTCGATCCCTCCACAGGGGGCAATACCGCTGTCCTCTCCCGCATGCTCAACCTGATTGCAATGCTGCTGTTCCTGGCGCTGGACGGCCACCTGCTGATGCTGCAAGGCTTGCTGCATTCTTTCGAGACACTGCCGATCAGCGACGCCCCTCTGCATGTCACAGGCTGGGGCCTGCTTAATCAATGGGGGGGTCAGGTCATCATTTCCGGCCTGCTGATGGCACTTCCCGTCATGACCGCTCTGATGACCATCAACCTGTGTATGGCCATCCTGAACCGTACGGCGCCACAAATGTCCATTTTTGCAGTCGGTTTCCCGATCTCGCTGATCGCCGGCATGATCATGCTGACCGTCATGATCCCGCAGACCAGTGGCTTCCTGGAACGCCTGATTGCGGCCGGTCTCGAAACCATGGAAGGTGTCGCTGCCGGTTTCGGCGTGCAAGGCCCCTGAGCGCACGGGACGTCCCTGGATCAGGGTGTCTGGAACACCGCCTGTGCAATCCTGAGCCGCTGGATATGTTGATCCAACAGTTCGCTGGCGTGCCCCAACTCGCCGACCAGATCCCTGTTCTGCTGTGTACCCTGCTCGATTTCCTGCATGGCGGCACTCACCGCCGTAATTCCCGCATGCTGGGCCGTCGAGGCAGCGGCAATCGAAGCCACGGCCGAATCGACACGCGCCACCGACGCCAGTACCTGTTGCATCATGGCCTGTGCCTGACGTACCTGCTGCACGCCACCATCCATTCGGCCCACCGAATGCTCGATAAGTGTCTTGATCTCTGCCGCTGCATGTGCGCTTTTCTGTGCCAGCGTCCGCACCTCTGCCGCCACGATACTGAAGCCACGCCCGCTCTCTCCTGCCCTGGCAGCTTCAACAGCTGCATTCAGTGCCAGGATATTGGTCTGGAAAGCGATGCCATCAATCATGCTCACAATGGTCGCCATACGATCCGACTCGGCCGCGATGCCACTGATCGTTTGCTCGACCTCTGCCACGGTATGGCCAGCCTCTTGTGCAAGGGCCGAGCACTCGCTGGTACGATGCCCCACCATGCCAACATGCTCGGCATTATCCCGGACAACATTATCCAGGGCCTTGATGCGCGCCTCGGTCTGGTCAAGCATGGCGTCATGCAATTGCGTCCGCTGCAGCAGCTCACGTCCCCCCGCCCCGATTACCTCTCCCGCCTGCTGTGTTCCGCCGAGCGTGCGCCCCATATCCCGGGCCACACTGATCATGCTGCAGCGCGTGACCTCAAGGGCAAAGCGCAGGCGGCCCAGTTCA
>NZ_JBEFDG010000069.1:0-6027 GCF_040137905.1 Corticimicrobacter sp. | reverse complement strand
ACGGTGATTCGGATCGCAGGTCCGCTGGTCACGGATGATGCGCAAAGCCTCGTCCAGGCAGCCGCTTCCGGTGCCGGCATCGCAATGGTGTCCGACTGGCTGGCCGGCCCGGAACTGTGCAGCGGCCGCCTGGTGCCGGTGCTGGCCGGTTATCCCGTGGAGAACAGCGAGACGGTTTACCTGGTGCATCCCTCCGCACGATTGGTTCCAGCCAAGACGCGGGCATTCGCAGACTGGATCGTGGGAGAGCTTGGCAGCAGGCCGTGGCTGAGCAGGGTGTCAGATGATGCGGCCCTTTGTTGACTGATCAAGGTTGAAGCGTCTGATCAACGTCTGACGAACAGAAACAGTCCATTCTGCTTCCGTCACCTCCGAAATCCACCAGAAGCCCAGCGTAAATGCCGGGCTTTTTGCTGTTCAGCGTTGTTCGCCGAACTCCAGCAAAAAAGCGGGCGTATTGATGGATATGCCCTGAATGGGATGGCAGTAACATTTGTCCACTGCATCACAAGGCATCAAAAATTCAATATGAAAAATATATTCCGCAGAATCGCCGATACACTGCGCTGCCTCATGGGGCCATCTGGCAAAAATGACGACAATCCTGATGCGCAGTATCAGCGAGGCCGGCGCTATGCGGATGGAAATGGCGTTGCCCAGGACTATGTGCAGGCCGCGCACTGGTACCGCAAGGCCGCAGAGCAGGGCCACGCCCTTTCCCAGGATGCCCTGGGCTGGCTGTACATGCACGGCCTGGGCGTGCCCCAGGATGATGTCCAGGCAGTGGCGTGGTGGCGCAAGGCTGCAGAGCAGGGCGATGCCCCTGCTCAATCCAGCCTGGCCTGCATGTACTCAACAGGTCGAGGCGTGACCCGGGATGATACGCTGGCCGTTGCCTGGTGGCATAAAGCTGCGGAGCAGGGATTCCCTATCGCTCAAAACTGGCTTGGTGGCCGGTATTTAAACGGGAGCGGCGTTGCGCAAGATGATGCTCAGGCTGTGATTTGGTGGCAAAAAGCGGCCGAGCAAGGGCATGTCATGGCTCAAATGGACCTCGGCAGCCTGTTCAGGCTTGGCAGGGGCGTGGCCCAGAGCGATGCTCAAGCCGTCGCCTGGTGGAGCCGGGCGGCGGCACAAGGTCATGCCGAAGCGCAATTGCATCTTGCCGATATGTATGCGGCCGGGCTGGGCGTTGAACGGGATGATGTTCAAGCAGTAGCCCTGTGGCGTCAAGCGGCCGAGCAAGGCAACGTGATCGCCCAGGCGAGTCTGGCGGCGTGTTACTCAAAGGGTGACGGCGTAGATCAGGACGATGCCCAGGCCGCCGCATGGTGGCACAAGGCGGCAGAGCAAGGCCATGCTGTTTCTCAGGCGAATCTTGGCGCTTTGTACATGGATGGTCGCGGGGTTGCTCAGGACGCAGAAAAAGCAGCCACCTGGTGGCGTAAAGCCGCCGAACAAGGCAACGAGCTGGCCCGGTCCAATCTCGATGCCCTGCAGATTCTCCAGCAGGGCGATGTGGATGAAGCGGTCGAGTGGTTGCGCGCCGCAGCCGAACAAGGTGACCCGGAAACCGGGGATGCCCTCCTGTTCGATGAGCGGCATCCTGCCGTGGGCGGCATCGAATCGCTGGTGCTGGATGGCACGACCTATTTTTTTGGATTCGACTTCAAAAGTGACCTGGTGCTGTCGCCGTTATTCGATGATATCGACGCGATGGCTGCGTATGCCAGCCGGTATATGCTGCAAACGGATGGCGCGCACGACGCGGCCTATTGGCGAGAGCTGGCTGCCGACGCTATCGAGGATTCGGCGCTTGCGTCCAGCCTGGAAGAGCGAACCTTCTCCAGTCATGCCCTGGCCTTGACGCTCGAAAAATTGCGCCATGCAGGCCAGAGCAATTCGACGGTGCCGGGTTTTTCGATAGAGCCTCATTTGCTCTATCTGCTTGAGGCAGCCGGCGGCTGGCGTGCAGACTGGAGCAATATCGAGGCGGACATTTGCAGCATCGCTGGCGAGGAGCCCCTGGCAGAAGGCGAGAGCGTGGCACAGGTCTCGCAACGCCTGCAAGCGCAGCTGAAGGAACTGGTCGAGCAAGCGCCAGGCAACTGGTCGGAGCGGTTCGCAGCACTGTCGTGATGGAAGTGAGAACTGATATTATAATCTTCTCATCTCTGATGTGGCGTGCATGCCCAAATGTCTCATTCCGGTATCGAGGAACTCTATCAGTCGCACTATGGCTGGCTGCGCACATGGCTGCAGCGCCGCCTGGACAATGACGGCGACGCTGCCGACCTGGCCCAGGATGCGTTCGTGCGCCTGCTGGTCACGCCACGCGGGTTCGACAGCCCTTGCGGGGCGCGGGCCTATCTGCGCACGATGGGCAAGCGGCTGTGCATTGACCTATGGCGTCGCCGCGAGGTCGAGCAGGCCTGGCGCGAGGCGTTGCGCCATGCGCAGGGCGTGGCACCATCGCCCGAGCAGCAGGCCATCGTGATCGAGACCTTGCTCGAACTGGGCAACATATTGCAGCGCTTGCCGGCCAAGGTCAGGGAGGCCTTCATCCTGGCACAGGTGGAGGGGCTCAAATACCGGGACGTGGCCGAGCGCCTGAATGTATCCGAGCGCATGGTCAAGAAATACATGGCGCAGGCGCTGGTGCATTGCGCGTTGCTCGAAGCCGATTTTCAGGACGCTCAGCCCAGGTGGTCGGGCATGGCTGCAGTACCGCAGGAATGACATCGGCCCAGGAGTGGCATCGTGTTCTGCAGGAAGCGGCAGACTGGTATGTGCGGTTGAGTGATGCGCCGCACGATGCGGCACAGCATGAAGCTTGGCGGCAATGGCTGCACAGCCAGCCCCTGCACCCTCTCGCCTGGGAAAAAATAAACAGTGTGGGCCAGCGCTTTGCCGGCCTGGGCGAGCAATCCGATTCGGTGTCCATGGCAAGCGGCTTGCGCCGGGCCGCAGCGCCGGGTCGTCGCCGTGCGATGGGTACGCTGGCCTGCCTGTTGACGGCGGGCGTGGGTGGGTGGCTGGTCTGGCGATATCCGCCGGTACAGGACCGACTGCTGGCCTGGCAGGCCGACAGTCAGACCGGCGTCGGCGAAATTCGCGAACTGCGTCTGCCGGATGGCAGCCTGCTTTGGCTGAATACTGCCAGCGCCGTGGATTTCGTGATGAGCGGGGATCAGCGATTGTTGACCCTGCATCAGGGCGAGGTTGTGGTCGAGACGGCACATGACAGTGCCCGGTCCTTCCTGGTTGCCACGCGTTTTGGCACGATGCAGGCTCTGGGGACGGTGTTCCTGGTACGCAAGGAGGCCGAGTCGGCCCATCTTGCCGTGCTGGAGGGTGCGGTTGAAATCCGTCTGGCCAGTACGGGTGAGCGCCGGATCATCGCTCAAGGCGGGCAGGTCGATGTCACCGCGGGCGGTATCGGCGCGGATGCTGCACTCGACCCTGCGCAGGCGGCCTGGCGCAATCGCGTGCTGGCGGTAGACAACATGCGGCTGGAAGATGTCCTGGTGCAGCTTTCGCGCTATCGGCGTGGTTATCTGGGCGTGCATCCGGACGTGGCCGACCTCAAGGTCATGGGAGCCTATCCGGTGCCCGATACCGACGCTGCACTGGAATTGCTGGCAGAGGCTCTGCCGATCCGGGTACAGCGCAGCCTGCCCTGGTGGGTCACGATAGAGCCGCGTTGAACGACGAGTTCCCTTTTTTCGTTTTCGTCCGTTCTGTATAGGGAAGGCGCTGCACAACGGCCGCGCCCGCAACCTTCGCGTCTGCCATGTCATCCCCTATTTTCTTTCGTCAATCCATCCTGCCTCGTGTCCTGGTCGCCAGCCTGATGGTGCCTGCGATATTCCCGTTGGCCGTGTCGGCGCAGCAGACTGCGTCGGCACCTTCGCAATTCGACATTGCAGCCGGCCCGCTCGGCCCGGCCCTGAATCAGTTTGCACAAATAGCGGGTATTTACCTGAGTGGTGCAGGCAGTCTCACCGAAGGGCGGCAAACGGCCGGCCTGCATGGCACCTACAGCATCGAACAGGGCCTGGCCATCCTGCTGGCCGATGCCAATCTGCAGGCACGTCGTACCGGGGAGGGGCGATATACCTTGCAGCCCAGGGCCGATGCAGCGACATTGGCCCCCATCATGGTGACGGCTGCTGATGCCCGGACGGACGGGGGCCTGAACGCCTTCGTGGCCAGCCAGAGCGGCAGCGCCGGCAAGGTGGAAGCCGAGCTGTTCGAAACGCCGCGTTCGGTCAGTGTGGTCACGCGTGCGCAAATGGAAGCGCGCGGTGCCATGAGCGTATTGGACGCCGTGACCTACACGGCCGGGGTAACGACGGGCAGCGCAGGCTTCGATCCTCGCTTCGATCAGATATCCATACGTGGTTTCCAGGTCAATATCAAAGGGGATTACCTGGATGGTCTGCGCCAGACGCCGGGTATCTACGCCACGCCGCGTACCGAACCCTATTTGCTCGAACAGGTGGATATCGTCAAGGGGCCGATGTCGGTACTGTATGGGCAGGGCACGCCTGGCGGCCTGATCAACCGGGTATCCAAGCGCCCGACCGACACGCCTGTGCGCGAGGTGATGGTGACGGGCGCTTCGCACGATCGCAAGCAGTTTGCGGTCGATATCGGTGATGACATCAATGAAAGCGGTACGGCGCGCTTTCGGGTCACGGGTCTGATCCGGCGTGGCGAGTTTGACCGGCAGATCAACGATGACAGGGATGTGCTGGCCCCGGTATTCGATTTTCAGCTCAGTGACAAGACGACGCTGACGGTGCGCGGGCAATACATGAAGGATGATACCGATGGCGGGGTCGGGACGTATGTCGATAATGGCCGGCCGACCAGCATGCGCATCAGCGATCCTGACTACGATTATCAGCGACAGACGGAATACCAGTTTGGCTACGAACTGGTGCATCGCTACAGTGATGCCCTGACGCTGAGCCAGCACCTGCGCTACAGCGACCTGGACATGAAGGTACGTTATCTGGACAACGCCGGCTTGCGACCGGGGACGCGCATCCTCGAACGCTCGGCCTGGTCTGTCGGCAGCAAGGTGGAAAGCCTGGTGGTGGATAACCGTGTGCTCCTGAATTTCCAGACGGGCGGGATCGACAATCAGTTGCTGGCGGGCTTCGACTATCAACGGGTCAACTGGAACAATCGTATCGGTTTGCTGACCAGCGGTGTGCCGCCGCTCGATCTGGACAATCCGCAGTATGGCAATGTCTCCTTGCCGACACCCGACTACAACCTGGTCTCGGTCAAGCAGCGCGATGACCAGCTTGGCTACTATCTGTCCCATCAGGCCAGCATCGGCAATTGGAGGCTGAATCTGGGGGGGCGCTACGATGTCGTGCATCAACGCAACCAAAACGTCCTGGCGGGCGGCAGTGTGCTGCGCAAGAAAGACGATGCGTTCACCTGGCAGGCTGGCGTGCTGTACCTGAGCGAGAGTGGTTTTGCACCGTATCTGAGCTATGCCACTTCGTTTACGCCCAACAGCAAGCTGAATGCACAGGGCACGCCGCTGGATCCGACGCGCGGCTCGCAGATCGAGGCCGGGGTCAAATATCAGTTGCCCGGTCAGCGCAGCCAGATCACGCTGGCGGCCTACCAGATCGATGAAAAGGATGCCGTGCGGGACGTGCCGGGCACCGCATATTCGGAGCTGGCCGGCAAGCTGCGTTCGCGAGGTGTAGAACTCGAGGCATTGGCCGAGCTGGATGACGGACTCGATCTGATTGCCTACTACAGTTATCACCGCAGCCAGGTACGGGCCAGCAACAATCCTGCCGAAGTCGGCAAGACCCCGAGCCGCCAGCCGCGCCATACTGCCGGAGCATGGCTGGATTATCGCTTGCAGCAGGGGCCGCTGGCAGGGCTGGGTTTCGGGGCCGGTGCGCGCTATGTGGGCAGCAGCTATGGCGACACGCTCAATACCATGCATAACCAGGCCTCGACGCTGGTCGATCTGGCAGTCAGCTATGACTT
>NZ_JBEFDG010000068.1:0-105350 GCF_040137905.1 Corticimicrobacter sp. | reverse complement strand
GCCCACGCCCACGCCCACGCCTGAGCCTGAGCCTGAGCCTGAGCGTCAGGCGGTTGCGCCCGTGCCCGAGGCCCAGGCAGCGCCGGGGGCGATGCTGCTGCCCGAGCAGGCTCACGCAGTCACGCCGGAATTGAGCGCGATGGCACCGGTGCCGATTGCCACGCCAGCCGAGGTGCACGAGCCCGTATCGCAGGCAGCGGTTGAGTCTCCAGCGGCAGAAGTTCCCAGGCCGGCAGCGCCGGGCGAGCTGGCCCTGTCACAGCCGTGGCATGTGTTCTCTCGCTCATTGCCCGTACGCGGTGGTGCCGAGCAACTGGCACGCCAGAGCGAATGGTTGGGCACGCAGGGCAATGTTGTTAGAATCCGGGTGGCCAATCAGGCATTGGCCGATATTTCTGCCAAGGATCGGTTGCGCGATGCGCTGAGTGAGCATTTTGGTCAGGATATCCGCCTCGAGATCGAGGTGGGTGCCACGGGCAGCGAAACAGCGCATGCACAGGATGAAGCTGCCCGGCGTGCCCGGCAACTGGCTGCAGAGCAGTCCATCGCGTCGGATCCCCTGGTGCAGACCTTGCAGTCGGATTTCGGCGGCCGAGTCTTGTTAGGGTCTATCCGACCATCCACGCAGGGCCTGTAGTCGGCTACCGCTGATCACAGGCGATACGTTACTCCACACAAGGGAAAGCAACACCATGATGAAGGGACAACTGGCCGGCCTGATGCGCCAGGCGCAGCAGATGCAGGAAAACGTCAAGAAGGCTCAGGAGTCGCTGGCTGAGATCGTCGTTGACGGTGCCGCAGGCGGTGGGCTGGTCAAGGTCAGCATGACCTGCCGCCACGATGTTCGCCGTGTCGAAATCGACCCCAGCCTGCTGGCCGAAGACAAGGACATGCTCGAAGATCTGGTCGCCGCAGCCTTCAATGATGCCTTGCGCAAGGCCGAAGCCACTTCGCAGGAAAAAATGGCCAGTGTAACGGCCGGTCTGCCGCTGCCGCCGGGAATGAAGCTGCCGTTCTGATGCCACAGGCATGAGCGATCCCTCCCTGCCCGAACCGCAGCCGCTGCAGGCGCTGATCGAAGCGTTGTGTCGCCTGCCCGGTGTGGGCGTACGCTCGGCTCGGCGCATGGCCTACCACCTGCTGCAGCATGACGCTTCGGGCGCATTGCATCTGAGCGAGGCACTGCGTCATGCCGTCGGAGATCTCAGGCATTGCCGGCGCTGCAACAGCTTTACCGAGGATGAGGTCTGCGGCATCTGTCTCAGCCCCCGTCGCGATCCTGCACAGCTTTGCATCGTCGAAACACCCGCCGACCAGAACATGCTGGAAGCCAGTCATGGCTACCACGGCCTGTACTACGTGCTGATGGGGCGGCTGGCTCCGCTGGAAGGGGTGGGGCCCAGGGAACTGGGTTTCCAGAATCTGCTTGATCGGGCCTGTGATGGCGTGGTGCAGGAGGTTATCCTGGCGACCAACTTCACCGCCGAAGGCGAAACTACGGCCCATTATCTTGCAGAGCTGCTGCGCTCGCGCGGCCTGCGCGTTTCGCGACTGGCACGTGGGGTGCCGGCAGGCAGCGAGCTTGAGTATGTCGATGCCGGTACGCTGGCCTGGGCGCTGATGGAGCGCCGCGACTCACACCAGGACTGAGCGCATCGCGCGGCAGCCTGACCGCAACGTATGAAAAACTACCTGTTCCTGCTCGTCGCCATCCTGGCCGAGATCATTGCCACCAGTGCCCTGAAGGCATCCGATGGCTTCACGCGAGCCGTGCCGTCGGTGGTTACGGTGATCGGCTATGGCGTGGCCTTCTATTTCCTGTCGCTGACGTTGCGGACGATTCCGGTGGGTATCGCCTATGCGCTGTGGTCCGGTATCGGCATTGTGCTGATCGCCCTGATCGGGCATTTCGTATTTCATCAACGGCTGGATCTGCCAGCCCTGCTTGGCATCCTGATGATCGTGGGCGGCGTGCTGGTGATCAATCTGTTTTCCCGGGCGTCCGGGCACTGATTTCTGGCGGAGATCGGCCTGCCATGCGGCTTTGCGGCAGGGGTAGAGTATGATTCTCCTTCTTTTCTTGCCGAGTTGGTGCATATCGGTGCCAGCGGAGGACGCGGGCCAGGCAGGATCACCGTCCTGAATAACCCGCGTGAATCCGGCACAGCCCGTACGAGACAGCGGGCGTGCCTGTCGATAATTATTTGTTCATCCTGACAGGAGCTTGACCGTGTCCATGCATCGACGCGACTTATTGAAGCTGGCGGCCGCTGGCAGCATGCTGGGGCTGGCCCCCGCCTTTGTGCGCGCCCAGGGTTCCGCACACAAAGTGCATATTGCCGTAGGCGGCAAGGCACTGATCTACTATCTGCCGCTGTCGGCAGCCGAACAACTGGGCTACTTCCGCGAAGAAGGCCTGGACGTGACTATTTCCGACTTTGCCGGTGGCTCGCGCGCCTTGCAGGCCGTGGTCGGCGGCAGTGCGGATGTGGTGTCCGGCGCTTTCGAGCACACCATCAGCCTGCAGTCCAAGGGACAGTTCTACCGATCGCTGGTGATGCAGGGGCGGGCCCCCATGATCGGTTTCGGTGTGTCGACCAAGACATTGCCAGACTACAAGGATGCTGCAGATCTCAAGGGCAAGAAAATCGGCGTGACCGCACCGGGTTCGTCCACCAACATGCTGCTCAGCTTCTTCCTGGCCAGGCATGGCATGAAGATCAGCGATGTTGCGGTCATCGGTGTGGGGGCTGGCGCGGGGGCCGTGGCGGCACTGCGTTCGGGCCAGATCGATGCCATCCTCAATACTGATCCGGTGATTTCGATCCTGGAGCAGTCGGGTGATATCAAGATCATTGTCGATACCCGCACGGTCAGGGATACGCTGGAAATCTTCGGGGGCAACATGCCTTCGTCCTGCCTGTATGCGCCGCAGAAATTCATCGATGGCAATGCCGAGATCGTGCAGGGCCTGGCCAATGCCATCGTGCGCGCCGACCGCTGGGTGCATGCCACGCCGCCCGAGCAGATCGTCGAGGCCATGCCCGAGTCCTACCGCCTGGGTGATCCGGCCCTGTATGCCTTTGCCATCGGCAAGAATATCGATGGCCTGTCGCCTGACGGCCTGGTCGCTCAGGATGGCCCCGAGACGGCGCTCAAGGCCCTGGTTGCCTACAACGCGAACTTCCCGGCCGACAAGATCGACCTGTCCAAAGTCTGGACCAACGAATACGCGCAGCGCGCCGGCGAGAAGTATCCCCATGTCTGAAGCTGCGCTGTCTTTTGAAAACATCACCTGCACGTTTGTCTCCCGGGAGGATCGCAACCAGCGCTATACGGCGATGGCCGACACAACCCTGACCGTGGGCGCAGGCGAGTTCGTCTCCGTGGTTGGCCCGACCGGCTGCGGCAAATCCACGCTGCTCAACGTGGCCGCGGGTCTGCTGCGTCCATCCTCGGGCAGTGTGCGCGTCTTCGGCCAGCCGCTCGATGGCATCAACCGGCGTGCCGGCTACATGTTCCAGGGCGAGGCGCTGTTGCCGTGGCGCAGTGCGCTGTCCAACGTCATGGCCGGACTGGAGTTTGCCGGCGTGCCACAGCACGAGGCTGAGTCCCGCGCCCAGGACTGGCTGCGTCGCGTCGGCCTGGGCAATTTCGGCGAACGCTACCCGCACCAGATGTCGGGCGGCATGCGCAAGCGAGCCATGCTGGCACAGATGCTGATCCGCGACCCGGACATCATCCTGATGGACGAGCCGTTTTCAGCATTGGATATCCAGACGCGCCAACTGATGGAAAACGAGGTGCTGGATATCTGGATGGCCAAGCGCCGGGCGGTGCTGTTCATTACGCATGACCTCGACGAGGCGATTGCCATGAGCGATCGCGTGATCGTGCTGTCGGCGGGACCGGGCACCCATCCCATTGGTGAATTCGCCATCGACCTGCCCAGGCCGCGCGATGTGGCAGAGGTACGCATGGATCCGCGTTTCGTGGAACTGCATGGCGCCATCTGGGATGTGCTGCGCGAAGAAGTGCTCAAGGGCTATGCCCGTCAGAAACAGGGGTAATCAAGCATGTGGAATCTGATCAAACCCCGCGCTGCAACGATGCGCTTCTGGCAGGTGTTGCTGCTGGTCATCATCCTGGGCTCATGGCATTTCTTTTCACAGGATCCGGGTGTTGCCTTCTTCTTCGGGCAACCGCTGATGGTGGCTGAAAAGATCTGGGCCTGGTTCATCACCGACGCCGACATCTATCATCACCTGTACATCACGCTGACCGAAACCGTACTGGCCTTCGGCATCGGTACGGCAGGTGGCCTGGCCTGCGGGCTGTGGCTGGGATTGTCGCCGCTGGCCAGTGCCATCCTGGATCCGTACATCAAGGCCATGAATTCGATGCCGCGCGTGATCCTGGCACCGATTTTCGGCATGTGGTTCGGTCTGGGCATCTGGTCCAAGGTGGCGCTGGCCGTCACGCTGGTGTTCTTCATCGTGTTCTTCAACGTCTATCAGGGCGTGCGCGAAGTCAGCCCCATCCTGCTGGACAATGCCCGTATGCTGGGAGCGGATCGCCGCAAGCTGCTGCGCCATGTCTACCTGCCGTCGGCCACGAGCTGGGTATTCTCCAGCCTGCACACATCGGTGGGCCTGGCATTCGTGGGGGCCGTGGTGGGGGAATACCTGGGTTCGGCGGCCGGCGTCGGCTACCTGATCCTGCAGGCTGAAGGCACCTTCGAGGTCAATACCGTGTTCGCAGGGATTGTCGTACTGACGGCTTGCGCGCTGGTACTCGATACTGCGGTCGGCATTGCCGAGAAGCGTCTGATGCGTTGGCAACCCAAGACCGGCGATATGGAAAAGCTCTGATGCCATCCCATGCCCGCCGACACCATCAGGCGGTGGGCATGGCCGATGTATCGGCATTGCGTCTGGCATAGACGACCAATCGGAGATGGCGATCGCCATCCAGTGTCAGCGAGGTGTGGTCGAAGATCACGCGTTGGCCATCCACCACCAGTTCTCGCTGTCCGCTGCAGGGGGCATGCGCTTCATGCGCCTGCCACCATTGCCGGAAATCAGGTGAGATTTTCTGAAGTTCCGATACCAGTCCATCCAGATCGGCCTCCGGGGCCGCCTGGGCGTGGTCGCGCCGGAAGCTGGACAGGATGCGCGGCGCTTCGCTATCCCAATTCGCATGCAGGGCACGCAGGGCCGGATCGGTGAACAGCATGTTCAGCAGGTTGCGCCGATCGGGTGGCTGTCCGGAAAAACCAAACAGATCCTCAGCCGGCCGGTTGCTGGCCAGCACGTCCCAGCGCAGGTTCAGGATAAAGGCGGGATGGGGGGCCAGGTCATGCATCAGGCGCAGCACCAGGGGCGGGACAGTGCACCAGGTCTTGCCGGGCTCGGCAGGCGGGCGTGCATGGGCCAGCAGATAGAGATGACGCCGTTCGGCGGCGTCCAGCTTCAGGACCCGAGAGAGATTGTCGAGGAATGAGGCGGAGACCCCGATATCCCGACCCTGTTCCAGCCACGTATACCAAGTCAGGCCGACGCCGGCCAGTGCTGCAACTTCTTCACGCCGCAAGCCCGGCGTGCGCCGCCGTCCGCCGGTGGGCAGGCCGACCTGTGCGGGTGTGATGCGCTGGCGTCGTGTGCGCAGGAAATCGGCCAGGGCCGTGCGATGGCGATGGAGTCTGTCCATAGGGAAGGTGCTCTTTGTAATAGCATAATTGGCTAAATTGTAATTCCTTAATAGGCTCTGCAGAATGGTGCTTTCTTTTATGGATGGGCGCATCGAATGCAGGCAGATGTTGGAAGTAAGGCACGGGGAGCGATGAGGCCGTTTGCCGTGGTCGGTCTGATCGCCCTGGGGGCGTTTGCGTTGGGCATGGCCTCCTATGTCACGGCGGGCCTGATCCCGCTGATCGAGGGTGCATTCTCAGTGCCGGTGTCCATGGCGGCACAATTGGTGACGGCTTTTACGCTGGCCTATGGCCTGGGGTCGCCGTTGTGCGTGGCACTCTTGCCGGCGCGGCGGCGACGTGCCGGCCTGCTCTGGGCGCTGGGCCTGTTCGTGGCCGCCAATGCGGCCAGTGCGTGTGCCGGTTCGTTTGCATGGCTGCTGTTCTGGCGAGCGCTGGCCGGTATCGGCGCGGGGGAGTACCTGGCGCTGGGGATCGCCGCCAGCACGGCCATCGTGGCCCCTGTGCAGCGTGGCCGGGCCATTGCCTTGATGATGGGCGGCATGGCGGGCGGTACTGTATTGGGCGTTCCGCTGGGACTGATGCTTGCGCAGTGGTTCGGGTGGACGGCTGCACTATGGCTGGTGGCTGTGCTGGGTGGCCTGTCCTGGCTGGGACTGTGGATAAGGTTGCCGGAACTGCCGCAGGCCGGTCCGGCGGTGCGCTGGCATGATCGACTGTACCTGTTGCATGACGGCCGTGTCCTGGGGGCGTTGCTGGTATCGCTGTTGGCCGCTGCCGCCAGCCTGGGGCTGTATACCTATCTGGCGGCACTGCTGCTGGCGGTGTCGCCCGGTGGCCTGGCCGATGCAACACCCTGGCTCTGGGCGTGGGGGGCAGGCGGCCTGCTGGGCAGTATCCTGGTCGTGCCGCTGGCCGACCGGCTCGCACCGGGCAGGCTGACGCTGGGTATCATGGTGTGGCTGGCCGTGGCACTGGGGGTGACGCCGCTGGCCGCCGCCTGGCAACCCTGGCTGGCACTGCTGCCCGTAGCGGTATGGGGCGCGGTGGGATGGGCGTTGCAGGTGCCGCAGAACAATCTGCTGGTCAATGCGCGCGAACGACAGGGGGATGGCGATCTGGCCGTTGCCCTGAACGAATCGGCGCTCTACCTTGGGAGTGCCCTGGGTGCGGCGGGCGGTGGCATGCTGCTGGCCGCGGGGGCTTCGTATGATGCCCTGGGGGTGGCAGCGGGTGCCGTGGCAGCAGTGGGCGCTGCGCTGCAGGTATTCAATCTGCGTCGCGCCCGCCGCTGAGTGGTCGGGTGGCTGTCAGGCCCTGTCCTGCAGCAGTGTGTCGAGCTTGCGGGCATCGGCCACGAAGGCCCGGATGCCTTCGGCCAGCTTCTCGGTGGCCATGGCGTCCTCGTTGAGCTGCGAGCGGAAGCTGATTTCATCCACGCCGATACGGGCCTGGACCGGATAGGCACCACCGGCGCGCAGGCGGGGCTCGACGGTACCCTGTACGCTGTCGAGCTGTGTCAGCAGGTCGGGGCTGATGGTCAACAGGTCGCAGCCGGCCAGCGCCAGAATCTGCCCCGCGTTGCGGAAACTCGCACCCATGACTTCAGTGGTGAAGCCGTGTTGCTTGTAGTACTGGTAGATGCGGGTTACGGACTGTACGCCGGGGTCCTGGGCTCCGCCATGTGTCTGCTCGTCCCATTGGCTGCCGGCTGCTTTTTTGTGCCAGTCGTAAATGCGGCCCACGAACGGCGAGATCAGTTGTGCGCCCACGTCTGCGCAGGCGGCGGCCTGCCCCAGCGAGAAAATCAGCGTCATGTTGCAGCGGATGTCCTCGGCTTCCAGGATGCGTGCGGCCTGGATGCCTTCCCAGGTGGCGGCAATCTTGATCAGCACGCGCTCGCGGTCAATGCCGGCGATACGGTACAGCGCGATCAGGCTGCGTGCACGTTCGACCGTGGCGCGCGTGTCGAACGACAGGCGCGCGTCCACTTCCGTGGAAACACGGCCAGGCACGATATCGAGAATGGCGCGGCCGAATTTCACCAGCAACCGGTCGGTGCGGGCCTCCAGCGACAGGCTGCCGTGGTCGCGCGCGACCTGTTCCAGCAGGGGGCGGTAGGCATCCTGCTGCACCGCCTTGAGGATAAGCGAGGGATTCGTGGTGGCGTCGGTCGGCTTGAGTGCCCGCATGGATTCGAAGTCGCCGGTGTCGGCAACAACGGTGGTGGAACGGCGCAGGGAGTCGAGCAGGGTGGTCATGTTGCAGGTGTCCGTCTGATCAATGTGGATGCCGAAGTGGCGGAGGGCCCGTCATTCGAAGATCATACACGGGGCCGGTGACGGATGGCATGCCAGAAAACCTGCCTGTTGCCTTTGGCGTGGATCACCTCCAGGCAGGGCACGCCTCGGCTGTGAGAAATTGCACAATTGGCCGTGCAGACTGGCATATTTACCGCTCTGAATGCGCAAATTGCCCACAAATGACAGCAGATAGGTAGGTTATAATAGGAAGGTTTAACGTCCAGCTTGCTCGTCCCGTCCATGAATTCCCCGGAGACTTCCTTGTCGTCCCCCCTGTTCCCTGCTTCCCATCCCGCGATCCTGGCCCTGGCCGATGGTACCGTCTTTCATGGCGTGTCGATCGGAGCCGAAGGCCATTCGGTCGCCGAAATCGTCTTCAACACTTCCCTGACCGGCTACCAGGAGATTCTCACCGATCCCAGCTACAACGGCCAGATCGTGACCCTGACCTATCCGCATATCGGCAATACCGGGATCAATGAGGAAGATGTCGAGGGCCGACGCGTGTTCGCGGCAGGGCTGGTGGTGCGGGACTGTCCGGCGCTGCTGTCCAACTTCCGTGCCACATCCTCGCTGCCCGACTATCTCAAGAAGGAAGGCATCGTTGCCATCTCCGGCGTCGATACCCGCAAGCTGACCCGCATCCTGCGCGACGGTGGTGCCCAGGGTGCCTGCATCATGACCGGCACGGATGCCGAGGCTGCGCTGGCGCTGGCCCGCAGCTTCCCGGGCATGGCCGGCCAGGATCTGGCCCGCGTGGTCTCTACCGACCAGATCCAGCCCTGGACCCAGGGTTCCTGGCAGCTCGGCAGCGGCTATGCCCAGCCGCAAGGCAATGGCCCGCACGTCGTGGCCTATGATTTCGGCGTCAAGTTCAACATCCTGCGCCTGCTGGCCGATCGCGGCTGCCGCCTGACGGTGGTGCCGGCGCAGACGCCTGTCGAAGAGGTCCTCAAACTCAATCCTGACGGCATTTTCCTGTCCAACGGCCCTGGCGACCCAGAGCCTTGCGACTATGCCATCGCCGCAACCCGTACTTTCCTGGACAAAAAGCTGCCGGTGTTCGGTATTTGCCTGGGACACCAGATTCTCGGCCTGGCGATCGGAGCCAAGACGGTCAAGATGAAAACCGGCCACCATGGTGCCAACCATCCGGTACGCGACGTCGATACGGGGCGTGTCTTCATCACCAGCCAGAACCACGGCTTTGCCGTCGATGCGGCCACGCTGCCGGCTCATGCCCGGGTGACTCATGTGTCGCTGTTCGACGGCACGCTGCAGGGACTGGAGCTGACCGATCGTCCTGCATTCAGCTTCCAGGGACACCCCGAGGCCAGTCCCGGCCCGCACGATATCGGCGTGCTGTTCGACAAATTCATGAGCCTGCTGGCCGACCAGAAATAATTAGCCGGAAATTTCCATGCCCAAGCGTACTGACATAAAAAGCATCCTGATCATTGGCGCTGGCCCGATCATCATCGGCCAGGCCTGCGAGTTCGACTACTCCGGCGCACAGGCCTGCAAGGCCCTCAAGGCCGAAGGCTATCGCACCATTCTGGTCAACAGCAATCCGGCCACCATCATGACGGATCCGGAAACGGCCGACGTCACCTACATCGAGCCGATTACCTGGCAAGCCATCGAAAAGATCATCGACCGCGAGCGTCCCGATGCGCTGCTGCCCACCATGGGCGGCCAGACGGCGCTCAACTGCGCGCTCGACCTTGATCGTGAAGGTGTGTTGGCCAAGTACGGTGTCGAGTTGATCGGTGCCAACGCGCATGCCATCGACAAGGCCGAAGATCGCCAGAAGTTCAAGCTGGCTATGGACGCCATCGGCCTGGAGTCGGCCAAGTCCGGCGTGGCCCATTCTCTAGACGAAGCCTGGGCCGTGCAGCGCCGTATTGCCGAGGAAATCGGTACTTCCGGCTTCCCTGCCGTGATTCGTCCCAGCTTCACGCTGGGCGGCTCGGGCGGCGGCATTGCCTACAACGCCGAAGAGTTCGAAACCATCTGTCGTCGTGGCCTGGAGGCCTCGCCTACCAATGAGCTGCTGATTGAAGAATCGCTGCTCGGCTGGAAGGAATTCGAGATGGAAGTCGTGCGCGACAAGGTCGACAACTGCATCATTGTCTGCGCCATCGAAAACCTCGACCCCATGGGTGTGCATACCGGCGACTCCATCACGGTGGCCCCTGCCCAGACGCTGACCGACAAGGAATACCAGGTCATGCGCAATGCCTCGATCGCCGTGCTGCGCGAGATCGGGGTCGAAACCGGCGGTTCCAACGTCCAGTTCGCGCTCAACCCGGTCAATGGCCGGCTGATCGTGATCGAAATGAATCCGCGTGTGTCGCGCTCCTCGGCCCTGGCCTCCAAGGCAACGGGATTCCCGATCGCCAAGGTGGCGGCTCGCCTGGCCGTGGGCTACACGCTCGACGAACTGCAGAACGAGATCACCGGCGGTGCCACGCCGGCCTCGTTCGAGCCGACCATCGACTACGTCGTCACCAAGGTGCCGCGCTTCACCTTCGAGAAATTCCCGCAGGCCGATGCGCGCCTGACCACGCAGATGAAATCCGTGGGCGAAGTGATGGCCATCGGCAGTACCTTCCAGGAATCCTTTCAGAAGGCCCTGCGTGGCCTTGAGGTGGGGGTGGATGGCCTCAACCAGAAAACCACCGACCGCGAGAAGCTCGAGGTCGAACTGGGCGAGCCCGGTCCCGAGCGCATCTGGTATGTGGGCGATGCCTTTGCCCAGGGGTTCACCCTGGAAGAGGTGCACAACCTGACCAAGATCGATCCCTGGTTCCTGGCGCAGATCAAGGAAATCGTCGATATCGAACTGGCGCTCGAGCAGCGCACCCTGGCCGATATCGACGCCGACACCCTGTTCCAGCTCAAGCGTCGCGGCTTTTCCGACCGTCGCCTGGCCTGGCTGCTCGATACCAGCGACACCGAGATCCGCAAGCTGCGCCACCAGTTCAACGTGCGCCCGGTGTACAAGCGGGTCGACACCTGCGCGGCCGAGTTTGCCACCAATACCGCCTACATGTACTCCACCTACGAGGAAGAGTGCGAGGCGCAGCCCACCGACCGCAAGAAGATCATCGTGCTGGGCGGCGGCCCGAACCGGATCGGCCAGGGTATCGAGTTCGACTACTGCTGCGTGCATGCCGCGCTGGCGTTGCGTGAAGACGGCTATGAAACCATCATGGTCAACTGCAACCCCGAAACGGTCTCGACCGACTACGATACTTCCGATCGCCTGTACTTCGAGCCGCTCACGCTCGAGGATGTGCTCGAAATCGTCGACAAGGAAAAACCTGTTGGCGTGATCGTGCAGTATGGCGGCCAGACGCCGCTCAAGCTGGCGCGTGCGCTCGAGGCCAATGGCGTGCCTATCATCGGTACCAGCCCCGAGTCCATCGACGTGGCCGAAGACCGCGAGCGCTTCCAGAAGCTGCTCACCAAGCTCGGTCTGCGCCAGCCGCCCAACCGCACGGCGCGCACCGAGGCCGAGGCACTGGCCCATGCCCAGGAAATCGGCTATCCGCTGGTGGTGCGCCCCAGCTATGTGCTGGGCGGTCGCGCCATGGAAATCGTCCATGAGCAGGTCGAGCTGGAGCGCTATATGCGCGAGGCCGTCAAGGTCAGCAATGATTCACCGGTGCTGCTGGACCGCTTCCTGAACAATGCCATCGAAGTCGATGTCGATTGCCTGGCCGATGGCGACCAGGTGTTCGTGGGCGGTGTGATGCAGCATATCGAACAGGCGGGCGTTCACTCCGGTGACTCGGCCTGCAGCCTGCCGCCGTATTCGCTGCCGTCCTCCACGGTCGAGGAAATCAAGCGCCAGACGGCTGCCATGGCGCGTGCGCTCAACGTCAAGGGCCTGATGAATGTGCAGTTCGCCATTCAGAACGTCAATGATGTGTACGTGCTCGAAGTCAATCCACGGGCATCGCGCACGGTGCCGTTCGTCTCCAAGGCGACCGGCCTGCAACTGGCCAAGATCGCCGCGCGCGTGATGGCCGGCCAGAGCCTGCGTGAGCAAGGTGTCGAGCGCGAAGTCACGCTGCCGTACTTCTCGGTCAAGGAAGCCGTGTTCCCGTTCGTCAAATTCCCCGGCGTGGATACCATTCTCGGTCCCGAGATGAAGTCCACCGGTGAAGTCATGGGCGTGGGCGAAACCTTCGGCGAAGCCTTCGTCAAGTCGCAACTGGCTGCCGGTGTCAACCTGCCCGAGTCGGGTACGGTGTTCATCAGCGTCAAGAACCAGGACAAGGACGAGATCGTTGCCGTGGCGCGTGGCCTGCATGAGCTGGGTCTCAAGCTGGTCGCCACGCGTGGCACGGCGGCGGCCATCGAGGCGGCTGGCGTGCCGGTGCAACTGGTGAACAAGGTGAACGAAGGCCGTCCCAATATCGTCGACGCCATCAAGAACGGCGAGATCGCTCTGGTCATCAATACGGTCGAGGAGCGCCGCAATGCCATCGCCGACTCGCGTACCATCCGTACCCAGGCCCTGGCCGCGCGTGTGACCTTCTTCACGACACTGGCGGGTGCCAAGGCGGCGGTCGAGGGTATGCTCTACATGCGCCAGGGGGCCGGTCTGCGGGTCTATGCCCTGCAGGATCTGCACAAGCAACTCAAGCAGGGTTGATCCCGACGTGGAAACCATCCATGCCCGATGTGGCAAGGATGGTTTTCATCCGTGCCTGTTCGGGTCCTGCCGGCTGGCGGGCGCAAGGCTTGATGGCGGGGCTTGCTTTATACCCCGATTTTGACCACAATATGCCCAACGTCTTGCCCTGGCTCATGCGGAGTCGGGGTTTTCTTTTGACTGGAGCTGTCCGTACATGAACGTGTCCTTGTCTTTGTTGCCGCAGCGCAGGCCCATGGTCTTCGCTGCCAGCTGGCATATGTGCGTTCTGGATGAATGATCCGTAGTACGGATCCTGCATATCGGACAGAACGCTCCCCAGGGAGCGTTTTTTATTTTTCAGGAAGTGTGAAACATGTCTTCTGCTATTCCTCTGACTGCCCGTGGGGCCGAACGCCTGCGCGAAGAGCTGGCGCGTCTGAAATCCAAGGAGCGTCCTGCAGTGATCGAGGCGATCGCCGAGGCGCGTGCGCAGGGCGATCTGTCCGAAAATGCCGAGTACGAGGCTGCCCGTGAAAAGCAGGCATTCATCGAAGGCCGCATCAATGAGCTGGATGGCCTGCTCTCCAACGCGCATATTATCGAACCGGCCGAGCTTGATGCCGATGGCCGCATTGTGTTTGGTGCCACGGTCAATCTCGAGGACCTCGAGTCCGGCGAAAAGGTTTGCTACCAGATCGTCGGCAATGCCGAGGCCGATGTGCGGGCCAACCTGCTGTCGATCGCCAGCCCCGTGGCTCGCGCCCTGATCGGCAAGAGTGCCGGTGATGTGGCCGAAGTGCAGGCACCGTCGGGTCTGCGCGAATACGAAGTGCTCGAAGTCCGTTACGTCTGAGCCTGACCAGCGGCATCATGCTCAAGATCCTCGGCAGGTCCTCTTCCATCAATGTGCGCAAGGTCCTTTGGGCCTGTGCTCAATCCGAATGCGATGGTGCCGGTGTTGCTTGACGGGGATTTCGTGCTCTGGGAGTCCAACAGCATTTTGCGTTATCTGGCCAATCGCCAGGGGGGGTGTGCCCTTTATCCCCAGGATCCCCGTGCGCGTGCGCGTGTCGATCAATGGCTGGACTGGCAGGCATCCGATCTTAATCGCGCCTGGAGCTATGCCTTCATGTCGCTGGTACGCAAGTCTCCCGATCATGCTGATCCAGCGCAGGTCAGTATGTCCCTGAATGGTTGGGCGAAGTTCATGTCCATCCTTGACGACAGGCTGCAGCAGACCCGGTCCTATGTCGCCGGTGCCGAGTTCAGTCTGGCGGATATCGCCATTGGCCTGTCGGTTCACCGCTGGCTGGGTACGCCTTTCGAGCACCCTCGCCTGGGGGCCGTGCAGGCCTATTACGAACGGATTGCATGCCGCCCTGGCTTTGTTGCGTATTGCGCTGCTGCGGTTTGACCCTGTTATTTGTGTCGTCTCCCGAAGCGACGCTTTTAGTCTTGGGGCGGCCCGGCGACAAAAAAAGGCCGATCATCAGATCGGCCGATATTATTCAGGGGAAGGCCGAAGCCGCTCCCATGATCGGGGTAGTCAGCCCCGGAGCGCAGCTCAGCCTTTCTTGCCGCCGCGAGCCAGAGTCGTGCGGCGGATCCCGCCACTGCGGGCTCCTGCCTTGAGCGACATGGCACTGCGTGTTGGGCGTGCCGCACTGCGAGAACCTGGGCTCGAGGTACTGCCTGCCTTGGCCGGCTTTGCAAAACCGGTGCCAGCCTTGGTGGGGCGGCTGGTGCTCTTGGTGGCAGGCAGGCCGGCTGCGGTACGTGCCGACGTAAAGCTGACGGTGCGCTTGATCGGCTTGGCGCGCTTTGGGGCCACGCTTTTGCCCGCGGCAGCCAGACGCTTGGGGACGTAGGCTTCGTTGTGCTGGCGGGGCTGCACGCCGAGGTCGGCGACACTCTCCTGCTGCGCGGAGGCAGGACGGAATAAAATAAGCGTTTTACCCAGATGATGTACCGGGGCGCACGAGAGCGATTCGCAGATGGTCTGCAGCAGCACTTCGCGGTCGGCCCGGTCGGCACCACTGACGCGAACCTTGATCAGGCCGTGCGCATTCAGGTTGCGATCGATTTCCTTCAGGACCGGATCGGACAGGCCCTTGTCGCCGATCAGTACGACCGGACGCAGGGGGTGGGCTTCGGCGCGCAGCGCACTGCGTTCCCGTGGGGTGATTTCTAATATCGACATAAACGGATTGTACGGGAATGGCCAAGAAAAAATTTTCCAAAGACTGGATCCACCAGCATATTAATGACCCATATGTGAAACTGGCGCAACAAAAAGGCTACCGGGCGCGTGCCGCGTTCAAGCTGACCGAGATCCTGGATGTCGAGAAACTGCTTCGCCCCGGCCAGATCGTGGTCGATCTGGGCGCAGCCCCTGGCAGTTGGTCGCAGGTCGCACGCGAGCGCCTCAAGGGGGCGGGCGGGGAGATCCATGGGCGGATTATCGCACTGGACATGCTGCCGATGGAGCCGATTGCCGGTGTCGAGTTCATCCAGGGCGACTTTCGCGAGGACAGTGTGTTGCGGCAGCTTGAAGAAACATTGCAGGGGCAGTCCGTTGACCTTGTTATTTCGGATATGGCCCCCAATCTCTCTGGAGTAGGCGTGGCCGATGCCGCCCGCATCCAGCATGTCTGCGATCTGGCACTGGAGTTTTCGGCCAATCACCTGCGCCCGGAAGGTGCCTTGATCGTCAAGGCATTCCATGGCAGCGGATTTTCCCAGATTGTCGATTCCTTCAGGCAGCAGTTCCGGCGCGTGGTAGAGCGCAAGCCCCAGGCTTCGCGTGACAAATCCTCCGAAACTTTCCTGGTGGGACGCGGTCTGAAATAATCGGCGGATGAGGGTAGAATGGTGAAATTACCATGGGAACATTGTCACTCGTGAGACTGGAGCGCACGCATATGTACCAAGCAGGAGAAACTCCTTGAACAATTCTTTTTCCAAAGTCGCCATCTGGATGGTGATCGCCCTGGTGCTGTTCACGGTCTTCAAGCAGTTCGATGGCCGCAGCCAGGTCAATTCCGGCGTCACCTACACCCAGTTCATGGAAGACGCACGCAATGGTCGCATCCATCGGGTGGATGTGCAGGGCGATGTCCTGCATGTCACGCCGGATACCGGACGGCCCTACACGATCACGTCTCCTGGCGATCTCTGGATGGTATCCGACCTGATGAAGGCCGGTGTGCAGGTTACGGGCAAGGCACGCGAGGAACCCTCGCTGCTGATGAGCATCTTCGTCTCCTGGTTCCCGATGCTGCTGCTGATCGGTGTCTGGATCTTCTTCATGCGCCAGATGCAGGGCGGTGGCAAGGGCGGCGCGTTCAGCTTCGGCAAGTCGCGCGCCCGCATGCTGGATGAAAACACCAATCCCATCACTTTCGCCGATGTCGCCGGTTGCGACGAGGCCAAGGAAGATGTCCAGGAACTGGTTGATTTCCTGCGTGATCCCAGCCGCTTCCAGAAACTGGGCGGGCGTATCCCGCGCGGCGTGTTGATGGTCGGTTCCCCGGGTACCGGCAAGACGCTGCTGGCCAAGGCCATCGCCGGCGAGGCCAAGGTGCCGTTCTTCAGCATCTCCGGTTCCGATTTCGTCGAAATGTTCGTGGGGGTGGGTGCTGCCCGCGTTCGCGACATGTTCGAAAACGCCAAGAAGCAGGCTCCCTGCATCATCTTCATCGATGAAATCGATGCGGTCGGTCGCCAGCGTGGTGCCGGTCTGGGTGGTGGCAACGACGAGCGTGAGCAGACCCTCAACCAGATGCTGGTCGAGATGGATGGCTTCGAGGCTTCGCAGGGCGTGATCGTGATCGCCGCCACCAACCGTCCCGACGTGCTGGATCCCGCATTGCTGCGTCCGGGCCGCTTCGACCGCCAGGTCGTGGTGCCGCTGCCCGATATCCGCGGTCGTGAGCAGATTCTCAAGGTCCACATGCGCAAGGTGCCGGCTGCACCCAACGTCGATGCCCATGTGCTGGCACGTGGTACGCCGGGATTCTCGGGTGCCGATCTGGCCAACCTGGTCAACGAGGCCGCGCTGTTCGCTGCCCGTCGCAATGGCCGCACGGTCGACATGATCGATTTCGAGCAGGCCAAGGACAAGATCATCATGGGTGCCGAGCGCCGCTCCATCGTCATGCCCGAGGAAGAGCGCCGCAATACCGCCTATCACGAGTCCGGCCACGCGGTCGTGGCACGCATGCTGCCCAAGACCGATCCTGTACACAAGGTCACCATCATCCCGCGCGGCCGTGCGCTGGGCGTGACCATGCAGTTGCCCGAGGGCGACCGCTACAGCATGGACAAGAATCGTCTGCTCGACACCATTGCCGTGCTGTTCGGTGGCCGGATTGCCGAAGAACTCTTCATGGATCAGATGACGACGGGCGCTTCCAACGACTTCGAGCGTGCCACTGCGATTGCCCGCGACATCGTCACCCGCTACGGCATGGACGAAGCGCTGGGCCCCATGGTCTATGCCGAAAACGAAGGCGAAGTGTTCCTGGGGCGCAGCGTGACCAAGACCACGCATATGTCCGAGGCCACCATGCAGAAGGTCGATGCCGCCATCCGTCGCATCATCGACGAGCAGTACAGCGTGGCGCGCAAGATCCTCGAAGAACAGCGCGACAAGGTCGAGGTGATGACGGCGGCCCTGCTCGAGTGGGAAACCATCGATGCCGAGCAGATCAACGACATCATGGAGGGTCGCAAGCCGCGCCCTCCGCACAAGCCCGACGATCCTTCGTCGAGCAGCAACCGCTCTGGCCCCTCGACGCCTTCGGCAGGTGATGCTTCCGGCACCAAGGATGATGAAGGCAAGGAAGACGGCAAGGCAACTGCCGCCGTCTGACGCGCACAGACCCGGCCTGGCCGGGTCTTTTTGATCCTGCTCCCGGATGACCATGAACCACGATTTTCAGTGTGGACGTTTCCAGCTTGCGCTGGCGCGTCCGCATGTCATGGGTATCGTCAATGTCACACCTGATTCGTTCTCGGATGGCGGTTGCCATGACCGGGCCGATCAGGCCATTGCCCATGCCCGACAGTTGCTGGCCGAGGGTGTCGATATCCTCGACCTCGGTGGCGAGTCCACCCGACCGGGAGCCGATCCCGTATCTGCCGCTGACGAACTGGCCCGTCTGTTGCCAGTGATCGAAGGTGTCCGTGACCTGGGGGTGCCGGTATCCGTCGATACCTGCAAACCTGAGGTCATGTGCGCTGTCCTGGATGCCGGGGCGGACATGATCAATGATATCTATGGCTTCAGGCTGCCGGGTGCCATCGAGGCGGTCGCCGCGTCCGATTGTGGTCTGTGCGTGATGCATATGCAGGGTGAGCCGCGCACCATGCAGCAGGCTCCCGTCTATGGCGATCTGCTTGAAGATGTATCCGATTTCCTGCGCCGACAGACGGCACAACTGCTGGCTGCCGGTATACAGGCGCAACGCCTGACATTGGATCCTGGCTTCGGTTTTGGTAAAACGCTGGAGCAGAACTACGTGCTGCTGCGACGACTCGACCAGTTACAAGAATTGGGTTTGCCACTCTTGATCGGGCTATCACGCAAGTCCATGATTGGGCAGGTGGTGGATCGGCCGCCCCAGGCACGGGTCGCCGGCAGTGTCGCAGGTGCGCTTGCTGCCGTCGCCCGCGGGGCAACTATTGTGCGTGTACATGATGTTGCTCAAACAGTGGATGCGCTCAAGGTCTGGCAAGCAGTCGAAACTGCCGCATAATCAACAAGAACAGGATAGGCAAATCATGTCTCAACGTAAATATTTCGGTACTGATGGTGTGCGTGGCGAAGTGGGTGGTGCCACGATCAATCCGGCTTTTGCCATGCGGCTGGGCTATGCCGCCGGCAAAGTGCTGGCGAAGGATTATCGGGGCCATGGCCGGCCGACCGTGCTGATCGGCAAGGACACCCGTATTTCAGGCTACATGCTGGAGTCGGCGCTCGAAGCCGGATTGTCGGCTGCCGGTGTCGACGTTCTGCTGGCAGGTCCCGTGCCGACGCCGGCCGTGGCCTATCTGACGCGCACGCTGCGTCTGTCGGCGGGTGTGGTCATCAGCGCTTCACACAATCCGTACCAGGATAATGGCATCAAGTTTTTCTCGGCGCAGGGCATGAAGTTGCCCGATGCGGTCGAATCGGATATCGAGGCCGAACTGGAGCAGCCGATGGGTTGCGCATCTTCCGAGAATCTCGGTCGTGCGCGTCGCCTCAGCGATGCCGCAGGGCGCTACATCGAATTCTGCAAGAGCAGTTTTCCCAATGAACTGAGCCTCAATGGCCTGCGCATTGTCGTCGATGCCGCGCATGGTGCGGCCTACAACATTGCACCGCATGTGTTTCGCGAGCTGGGTGCGCAGGTCATCGAAATGGGCTGCGATCCTGATGGTTTCAATATCAACGAAGGCGTGGGCGCGACCCATCCCGAGGCGATGGTGGCAGTCGTCAGGCAGCATCAGGCCGATCTGGGCATTGCCCTCGATGGCGATGCCGACCGGGTACAGATGGTCGATGGCAGTGGCCGTATCTTCAATGGCGACGAATTGCTTTATGCCGTGGTGCGTGAGCGCCTGCTGCATGGCAAGGTGCAGGGCGTGGCAGGTACGCTGATGACCAATTTTGGCCTGGAAAAGCGCCTGGTCGAGCTTGGGGTGCCCTTCGAGCGGGCTCAAGTGGGCGATCGCTATGTACTGGAGCTGTTGCAGCAGCATGGCTGGCAGTATGGTGGCGAGAGCTCCGGGCATCTGCTGTGCCTTGATCAGCACACGACCGGAGATGGTATTATCGCTGCCCTGCAGGTTCTGACGGCCATCTGCCGCCAGCAGACGACGCTGGCAGACTGGATTGCAGATCTGCGCATGTATCCGCAGAAAATGATCAATGTGCCGTTGGCGCGGGGTACGGACTGGAAAAACCATGCTCTGTTGCAACAACTGACCCGCGAGGTCGAGGCCGAACTGGCAGGGCGTGGGCGTGTGCTGATCCGGGCTTCCGGCACGGAACCGAAGTTGCGCCTGATGGTAGAAGCCGAAGACGAGGCGCTGGCCCAGGCTGGTGTCGAAAAACTGGCTACCGTGAATTTCACGGTGGCGTCATAATAGCGTCAAGAACCTGAAACATCCGGCGGCGACACTGTGGTCTCCAGCCGGACTTATCGTTTCAGGAGACTTGGGCAATGCTTGAACTGGTGCATATGGATGCAGGAAAGCAGATGTCAACTCATTTGGCGGTCAGCCCGGCAGCGGGCCTGACCGTTGGACTGGCGCGTTCGCCGGGCGAAGTCGAACAGGCTCAACGTCTGCGATTCAGGGTCTACAGCGAGGAACTGGGTGTCCGCTTCCCGGACGGGCATCGTGGTATCGATGTGGATTACTTCGACCAGTGGTGCGAGCACTTGCTGGTGCGTGAGGTCGATACAGGCCGCGTCGTGGGAACTTACCGTATTCTCACGCCCGAAAAAGCCCGCGAGGCAGGACGTTATTATTCGGAATCCGAGTTCGATCTGGCAGGTCTGAGCAGCATTCGCCACGAACTGGTCGAGTTTGGCCGGTCTTGCACGGATCCCGAATACCGCAATGGTGGCGTGATCATGCAACTCTGGTCGGGGTTGACCAAGTTCCTGTATCTGCGTGGCTATCGCTATGCCTTTGGCTGCGCCAGCGTCAGCCTGCGCGATGATGGCGTGACGGCCGCCGAAGTCTGGCGCACCGTGCAGCCACACGTCGATCGTTGCTTGCCGCTGACAGTACAGCCGTTACACCGCTATCCCTTCGAAAAGCTCGACAGCAATCTGCCTGCGCGCATTCCTGCCCTGATCAAGGGATATCTGAAAGTGGGGGCCAAGGTGTGCGGCGAACCTGCCTGGGATCCTGATTTCAATGCGGCCGATTTTCCCGTGATGCTGTGCCTTGATGAGATGACGGCTCGTTATCGGCGTCACTTTGGCCTGCCTGATGTGAACTGATCGTTGATCCTGGCAGTGCAGAGAGTGCCGCAATGACAAAGGCCCGCCATGATGCGGGCCTGATGCCTTGCCGGATGGCCGCGCCTGGGACGGGTCTGCCGGGTGCCGCGCAGGTGCGTACCCAGCCTGGCGTCAGCGCGACATGATCTCGAAGTCGAAGCCGGCCTTGCGCCATTCTTCTTCTTCGGCCTGCAGGTTGTACTCGGTGAGCGGGTGCGCATCCAGCCAGTCGCGCTGGAGGCGGATGATGATGGATTGCTTCCTGACCGACAGCGACAGGGGAAGGCTGTCCAGATCTGCGCGGCCGCGATGCAGCAGCACGGCCAGGCGCAGGCACAGGATGGCGGGCCATTCAGGTTGCTTGATGATCGGTGTGCCGGCCCTGTTCAGCTTGCCGTAGTGGGCCAGCGTGATGGAAGCCAGCCGATCCTGGTCGTCCTGCGAAAAACCGGGCATGTCGGCATTGTCGAGAACGTAGGCGGTGTGCTTGGCGTAGCCGTTGTGGGCGATGGACAGGCCGATTTCATGCAGGTCGGCCGCCCAGCCAAGGGCCGTGGCCATTTCCTGGCGCTCCGAGGTGCCATCGTCGGGCCGGATCTGGTCGAAAAAGGACAGGGCAGTCTGGCGTACCCGTGCCGCCTGGGCGACGTCGACGTGGTAGCGGGCCATGAACTGGCGCACGGATTCATCGCGCTTGTCGCTGGCGGCATCACGCCCCAGCAGGTCGTGCAGGACGCCCAGGCGCAGGGCTCCATCGCCGGTCTGCATGGTATCGATACCGAGTGCCTCGAAGACTGCCAGCATGATGGCCAGGCCACCGGGCAGTACATCGGCGCGTTCCAGTTTGATGCCGGGCAGTTCTGCAGCGATGACACGGCCATCGGTGATCAGTTTTTTCCTGAGTCTTTCCATGCCTTCGCGGGTGATGGCCTGTCTGGAAAAACCTGATTCTGTCAGGATGGCGTACAGCGCCTTGCTGGTGCCGGACGAGCCGTAGGCTTCCTGCCAGCCGGTCTGGCGATAGGGGCGGGCGATGGACTCCAGTTCGTTGAGTGCGGCCAACTGGGCCAGTTTCATCTGGTGGGCATCGATGGCACCGCCTGGAAAGAACTGCCGGCTGTAGCTGACACAGCCCATGTAGAGTGAGGTCATCTGGCGCGGTTCGTACTGCTGGCCGATGATGAGTTCGGTCGAGCCGCCGCCGATGTCCACCACCAGGCGGTTGGCTTCGCTGGGCGGCAGGGTATGTGCCACGCCCGAGAAGATCAGGCGGGCCTCCTCGCGGCCCGAGATGACCTCGATCGGGAAACCGAGTGCGGCTTCGGCACGCGGCAGCAGCGCATCGATATTGCGCGCAATGCGGAACGTGTTGGTCGCCACCACGCGCACGCGGGCTGGCGGGAAGTTGCGGATGCGTTCGCCAAATCGCTGCAGTACGGAAACGGCCCGTTCGATGGTTGGTGCGTCGAGCCGGCGCTGGCTGTCGAGGCCGGCCGCCAGCCGCACGGTTTCCTTGAGCCGGTCGATCTGATAGATCTGGGGGACGCCGTCGCGTTGTACGACCCGTCCGATCGAGAGGCGGAAACTATTGGAACCGAGATCGACGGCAGCGAGAAGATTGTCCATGCGTGTGTCTGTGGCGCAAAGTGGGTCCGAAGGGGATTATACGGAAAATGCCGATTTGCCTTGTTGGCGGCCCTTGGCTTTGATGTGCGCCTCTGGCATGATGTATTGTCATCGTCCTGTCATGGTTCGATGGTAAAAAATAATGCTTTCGAATGGGTTGGCACAATGACCTCTGACGCAGCTTCACCGTTGTTCCTCAACCGGGAATTGTCCCTCCTCAAGTTCAACGAGCGGGTTCTGGCCCTGGCAGAGTCGCCCGATACGCCGCTGCTCGAACGCTTGCGCTATGTGTGCATCGTCAGCTCCAACCTCGATGAGTTCTTCGAGATCCGCGTATCCACACTCAAGGAACAGCAACGCCAGAAGACTCAGACGCGCGGGCCGGATGGCCAGCTTCCCTCGGAAACCTTCGGTCAGGTCACGGCGGCCGTGCAGGCGCTGGTGGCACGCAAGTATTCCGTGCTGTACGAGCGTATCCTGCCCCGTCTCAAGGAAGAGGGCATCGTCTTGCCGCTGGCATCCGAATGGAACGAGGCACAGCAAGCCTGGGCGCTCGAGGTGTTTCGCCGCGAAGTGATGCCGCTGCTCACGCCCATCGGCCTCAGTCCTGGGCATCCGTTTCCCCGTGTTTTCAACAAGAGTCTCAATTTCATCGTGCCGTTGCAGGGGCGGGATGCCTTTGGGCGCAAGGCTTCGATTGCGATCGTGTCGGCACCGCGCGCCTTGCCGCGCCTGATCCGCATGCCGGATGCGGTCAGTGGCCAGCCGCATGGCTTTGTGCTGCTGACGTCGCTGATCCGGGCCTTCGTGGGTGAACTGTTTCCCGGCATCGCGGTGCAGGGCTGCTTCCAGTGGCGCGTCACGCGCAACAGCGACCTGTTCGTCGATGACGAGGAAATCACCAATCTGCGGCTGGCCCTGCAGGGTGAACTGTCGCAGCGCAACTTCGGTGCGGCGGTGCGGCTCGAGATCGATGCGCAGATGCCCTATGAACTCGAAACCTTCCTGCAGCGGGAATTCAGCCTGGCCCCCATCGATACCTATCGGATCAATGGCCCGGTCAATCTGTCGCGGCTGATGCAGCTTTGCAATTCGGTCGATCGTCCCGACTTGCTGTATCCGACCTACCATGCGCCGGTGCCCGAGCCGTTCAAGCATGTGGTTGGCAAGCCCGATGAACTGTTCGCCGCGATTGCGGCGCGCGATCAGTTGTTGCATCACCCTTATCAGTCGTTCCGTCCAGTGATCGATTTCCTGACGGCAGCGGCGGCAGATCCCAAGGTGGTGGCGATCAAGCAGACCATCTATCGGACCGGTGAGGATTCCGAACTGATGCAGTTGCTGCTGGCAGCGGCACGGGCCGGCAAGGAGGTCATCGTGGTGGTCGAACTGATGGCGCGTTTCGACGAGCAGACCAATATCAACTGGGCGGCCCGCCTGGAAGAGGTCGGGGCGCATGTGGTCTACGGTGTGGTCGGCCACAAGACCCACGCCAAGATGGCGCTGGTACTGCGCCGTGAAAACGGCGAACTGCGCCGCTATGGCCACCTGGGAACCGGCAACTACCATCCCAGCACCGCGCGCCTGTATACCGACTTCGGCCTGCTCACCGCCAATCCCGACCTGTGCGAGGATATGGACAAGGTGTTTTCGCAACTGACGGGCCTGGGCATGCGGCGTTCGCTCAAGGCGCTGTTGCAGGCACCGTTCACGTTGCACGAAACCATTGTCGAAATGGTTCGGCGCGAGGCCGGGCATGCCCGCCAGGGCAAGCGGGCCCGCATCATGGCCAAGATGAATTCGCTGCTGGAGCCCTCGATCATCGAGGAGCTCTACAAGGCCAGTCAGGCAGGCGTCAAGATCGACCTGGTGGTGCGTGGGCTGTGCACACTGCGTGCCGGTGTACCGGGCCTGTCCGAAAACATCAGGGTGCGTTCCATCGTCGGCCGTTTCCTGGAGCATTCGCGGGTCTTTTATTTTCTCGATGGTGGCAAGGAAAATGTCTACCTGTCGTCGGCCGACTGGATGGACCGCAATTTCTTCCGTCGGGTCGAGGTGGCGTTTCCGGTACTCGACAAGGTCCTCAAGCGTCGTGTCATCTCGGAGGCCTTCACCTATGCGTTGCGTGACAACACGCTGGCCTGGGTGCAGAAACCGGGTGGCGACTATCAGCGCGTGCGCAGCCGGGGCAAGCCCTTCAGCCTGCACGGCCAGTTGATGCAGAAACTGGGTGGAGTCTAGGTCGGCCTGGCTGACAGTCATGCGACTCAAAAGCGTCGCATGACTGTCATAGTGTTGTCATGTTCAGGTTCTAAGATGCCGTCATCGTGGTAATCAAATGTGATCGCCTCGTTCAACCGCTATCAAAGGAACCCTGAAATGTTCAAGCGAGTTTTCAAGCAGATTTCCGTGGGCGTGGCCCTGGCCGCCGTCGCGGTTGGCGCGCAGGCCGCCACCGTGACCGGTGCCGGTGCATCGTTCCCGTACCCGATCTATGCCAAGTGGGCTTCCGACTTCCGTGCCGCGAGCGGCAACGCGGTCAACTACCAGTCCATCGGTTCGGGTGGCGGTCAGCAACAGATCATCGCCAACACGGTCGACTTTGGCGCTTCCGACGATCCCCTCAATGCCCAGAAGCTGAGCGAAAACAATCTGCTGCAGTTCCCGGCCGTGATCGGCGGTGCCGTGCCCGTCGTCAACGTCCAGGGCGTGCAGCCCGGCCAACTGCGCCTGACCGGTGCCGTGCTGGCCGATATCTACCTGGGCAAGGTCAAGCGCTGGAACGATCCGGCCATCGCCAGCCTGAACAGCGGCGTCACGCTGCCTGACGCCGACATCGTGGTGGTGCACCGTTCGGACGGTTCGGGCACGACCTTCCTGTGGACCAACTACCTGTCGAAGGTGTCGGCCGACTGGAAAGAGCAGGTCGGTGAAGGCAAGGCCGTGAAGTGGCCTACCGGCCAGGGCGGCAAGGGCAACGAAGGTGTTGCTGCCTACGTCGGCCAACTGGCCAACTCGATCGGTTACGTCGAGTACGCCTACGCCAAGCAGAACAACCTGTCCTGGACCCAGTTGCAGAACCGTGACGGCCAATATGTGCAGCCTTCGAGCGAAGCCTTCGCCGCCGCTGCCGCCAACGCCGACTGGAACAGCGCACCGGGTATGGGCGTGGTGCTGACCGATGAGCCGGGTGCTACTTCCTGGCCCGTGACCGCCGCTACCTTCATCCTGATGCAGAAGGTGCAGCAACGTCCGGAGCAGGGCAAGATCGTGCTGGAGTTCTTCGACTGGGCCTTCAAGAACGGTGGCGAAGCCGCCAACAGCCTGGACTATGTGCCGCTGCCCCAGGCCGTGACCGACCAGATCCGTGCCCTGTGGGCATCCGAGCTGAAGGACAGCAACGGTCAGGCCATCTGGAAGTAATCATCGGGATGCGCGATACCGCTGCCATGCATGCAGCGGTATCATTCTCCCGGTAGCCAGGGCGCCGCCCGCCGACAGCATCGCGGGTCGCGCCCTTCGGTTTTTGTCATCACTGGTACGGCAATCTTCATGATGAAATCCTCGAATGCCCTGATGGATACGGGGTTCAAGAACCTGACCCGGTTCTTCGCCTTTTTCGTATTCATCCTGCTCGCGGCGATCATGGTCTCGCTGATTTTCGGCAGCCGTGAAACCCTGTCCAAATATGGACTGTCTTTCCTCTGGACCAATGAATGGGATCCGGTCAATGAGCAGTACGGTGCACTGGTACCGATCGTGGGGACGCTGCTGACCTCCATGATCGCTCTGATCATCGCAGTCCCTGTGTCGTTCGGGATCGCCATGTTCCTGACCGAACTGTCTCCTGCCTGGCTGCGCCGCCCTCTGGGCACGGCCATCGAGATGCTGGCAGCCATTCCGTCCATCATCTACGGGATGTGGGGCCTGTTCGTGTTCGTGCCGATTTTCCAGCGCTACGTGCAGCCGACGCTGATCGATACGTTCGGCAGCCTGCCGCTGATTGGTGGTTTCTTCTCCGGTCCGCCGTTCGGCATCGGGATTTTCACGGCAGGGCTGATCCTGTCGATCATGATCATTCCGTTCATTGCCGCCGTGATGCGCGATGTGTTCGAACTGGTGCCTCCGCTGCTCAAGGAGTCGGCCTACGGCCTGGGCAGCACGACCTGGGAAGTGATGTGGAAGGTTGTCCTGCCGTTCACCAAGACTGGCGTGATCGGCGGCATCATGCTGGGGCTGGGACGTGCGCTGGGCGAAACCATGGCGGTGACCTTCGTCATCGGCAATGCCTTTCGCCTGCCCGAGTCGCTGTTTGCGCCGGGCAACTCGATCGCCTCGGCACTCGCCAACGAATTCAATGAGGCCGGCGGCCTGCAGAAATCGGCGCTGATCGAGCTGGGCCTGATCCTGTTCCTGATCACCACCGTCGTGCTGGCCTGCTCCAAGGTGCTGTTGCTGCGCCTGTCCAAGAGCGAAGGCACCAAGACCTGAGCGCGCTGAAGGAATCGACATATGTCTTCGAATATTGCTGAGTTCGGTCGCCAGAATACGCTGTACAAGCGGCGAAATATGGTGAACCGCATCATGCTGGTACTGTCGATGGCCACCCTGGCCTTCGGCCTGTTCTGGCTGTTCTGGATCATCCTGACCCTGCTGATGAAAGGCGGTGGCGCGCTGTCGCTGACGCTGTTCACGCAGGAAACCCCGCCGCCCGGGCAGGCCGGTGGCCTGATGAATGCCATCATGGGCAGCGTGATGATGGCTGGCGTGGGCACGCTGATCGGCACGCCGATCGGCATTCTGGCCGGCACCTACCTGGCCGAATACGGCCAGCGCGGCTGGCTGGCACCGGCCACGCGCTTTCTGAACGATGTGCTGCTGTCGGCACCCTCCATCGTGATCGGCCTGTTCATCTATGCGGTCTATGTGGCCCAGGTCGGTCATTACTCGGGCTGGGCCGGTGCGGTGGCGCTGTCCATCCTGGTGATTCCTGTGGTGGTGCGCACCACTGACAACATGCTGCTGCTGGTACCCAACAGCCTGCGCGAGGCGACTGCCGCGCTGGGCTGCCCCAAGTGGCGCATGATCGTGCTGGTCTGCTATCGCGCTGCCAAGTCCGGCATCATCACCGGCGTATTGCTGGCCATTGCCCGCATTGCCGGTGAAACTGCACCGCTGCTGTTTACAGCCCTGTCCAACCAGTTCATGTCGTGGGACATGAACGCGCCCATGGCCAACCTGCCCGTGGTGATCTATCAGTACGCTGCCAGTCCCTTCCCGGACTGGAACCGCCTGGCCTGGGCCGGCGCGGCACTGATTACGCTGCTGGTGCTGGGGATCAACATCCTGGCCCGCTCCATGTTCCGCAAACAATAAGGATTCGTCATGAAAACCGCTGAGATCATCCAGTCGAAACCGAAGCTGGAAGTGAAGAATCTCAATTTCTTCTATGGCAAGTTCCATGCGATCCGCAATGTGAACATGTCCATCATGAAAAACAAGGTGACGGCCTTCATCGGCCCGTCGGGTTGCGGCAAGTCTACGCTGTTGCGCACTTTCAACCGCATGTTCGAACTGTATCCCGGCCAGCGTGCCGAGGGCGAGATTCTGCTCGACGGCGAGAACCTGCTGACGACCAGGACCGATATTTCGCTGATCCGTGCCAAGGTCGGCATGGTGTTCCAGAAACCCACGCCATTCCCCATGAGCATCTACGACAACATCGCCTTCGGCGTGCGTCTGTTCGAGAAGCTCAGCCGCGGCGAGATGGAGGAGCGCGTCGAGTGGGCACTCTCGAAAGCAGCGCTGTGGAACGAGGTCAAGGACAAGCTGCACCAGAGCGGCAACAGCCTCTCCGGCGGGCAACAGCAGCGCCTGTGCATTGCGCGTGGCGTGGCGATCAAGCCGGAAGTGCTGCTGCTCGACGAACCGTGTTCGGCGCTGGATCCGATCTCGACTGCCAAGATCGAGGAGCTGATTGCCGAGCTCAAGCACGAGTACACGGTGGTCATCGTGACCCACAACATGCAGCAGGCGGCGCGCTGTTCCGATTACACGGCCTATATGTACCTGGGTGAACTGATGGAATATGGCGAGACTGACCAGATCTTCGTCAAGCCGGCCCGCAAGGAAACCGAAGACTACATCACCGGCCGCTTCGGCTGAGCGTCAGGCAGCGCTGCCTGCAGGCTGGGTGATGGAAAAAGCGTCGGACTTTGTATTGGAGTCCGACGCTTTTTCATGGCTGCTGACGCGATGTCAGCCCCACTTCATCTCGCCCTTGGCGACTTTTGCGCCGATTTCCAGCGCAGGGGCCAGGCCAGCCTCGGGGTAACGCTGCTTCATGGCGGCAATCAGGGCCGCGCTGTCGGCAGCCTTGGCCAGCTCTTCCTCGAATGCCAGCAGATAGTCGCGTGTGTAGCGTACGGCAGCCGCATCGATCGTGCCTTGATCCCCCAGGTGCCCCGGCACGACGACGGACGGCTGGCGGGCCAGGATGGCGTCGAGATTGCGAATCCAGGCAGCGCGGGCTTCCGGGGTTGCCGTGTCAGCTGTCCAGACGTGCAGCCCGGAGAAGATCATCACGCCACCGAATACCGCCTGCAGCGAGGGGACCCACAGGTAGCGACGGTTGCCCAGGCCTTCGGCCGGGACGATCTCGATCACGTTGCCCTCGAGCTCCAGCGTGGGGCCGTCGAATGCTTCCGGGAAAACGATGTCCGACAGTTGCTGGGGACCGTTTTCCTTGAACTGCGGGCCCCATACGGCCAGTTTCTTTTCGACATTGCCACGGATGGCGGCGATGGTGTCGCTGGCTGCAATGACCCTGGCGGCGGGGAAGGCTTCCTTGATGGGGCCCAGGCTGAAATAGTAGTCAGGGTCGCTCTGGCTGATGTAGATGGTGGTCAGGTTCTTGCCGGAGGCTTTGATGGCTTCGGCGACTGCACGGCCATCGGGCAGGGAAAAGCCGCCATCGATCAGGATGGCATCGTGGTTGCCTGACAGCAATACGGGGGCACGGAAAAAGCCGTGCTCGCCCGCCGGAAAATGTTGCCACTGGAGTGGTGCGGGGGCCACCAGCGCGGCGCTGCTGCTGCCGATGATGCCGGTTGCAAGGGTAAAGGCCAGTGTCTGGCGAATGAAGTCTCTGCGGGTAATGGACATGATGGGGCCTGTGGTCTGGAAGTGACTGTGTGGATGGGGTAGGGCAATAAGGCGTCAGGCCGTTGCCAGTTGATGGGCAAATGCTTGCGGATTCGCGTAAGCCTCGCTGGTATCGACGGCGTACAACTGGTTGTCCATGTTGACAGCCAGGGAGGGCACGCCACGCGCACCCAGTTGCTGCATCAATGACCTGGCCTGTTCGACACGCGCCAGGTTGTGTGTCTGCAAGTGTGTATCTGGCGCTGTAAGCAGTGTCGCCGCGGTATCGAAACCCTGCGCCTGCAGCACGGCGACCAAGACGTCCGTGCGTGTCGTGTCCAGACCGTCGATGTAGCGTGCCTGCTGAATGGCTTGCAGGGCATCCAGCTCGCGCTCTGGCTGCGCAAGATGGACAGCCGTCAGCGCCAGGGTGGCGGGGCCGCTGTCAAAGCGCAGGCCAGCCGTTTCAAGGATCTGGCTGTGGTAGCGCTCCGTGAAACGTTGACCGGTCAGGCTT
The DNA here is from genome assembly GCF_040137905.1 of Corticimicrobacter sp. NCBI lineage: Bacteria > Pseudomonadati > Pseudomonadota > Betaproteobacteria > Burkholderiales > Alcaligenaceae > Corticimicrobacter > Corticimicrobacter sp. Next base: position 75,403 of record NZ_JBEFDG010000068.1, on the reverse strand, counting down.
GCGATACGCTGATCGTTGCGCCAGGCGTAGGCAGCGAATTCGCTGTCCATCGGACGTGCTCCCGTCCCGGAAAACAGCCCGCTGGGATGCATCTGCAGCGTGATGCCGGTTTGGGTTTGCAAGGCCAGCAAGGCGGGCAATGCGCCGTAGCACCAGCCGCAGAGCGGGTCGTAGATATAGTGGATGGTCCTGGGCATGAGTCGCTTCCTGATAGGTTCGTGATGTGGACATATTAAGGATGGATGCTTGAGATAAAAATATAGGTGTATTAAATTCAATGTATGTCAAAAGCAAACATTGATGGCAAAGCAGGACTCGGAGATCTGGCCAATCTCAAGCGACTGGCCTATTTTGCGGCAGTCGTCGAAACCGGTTCGTTCACGGCGGCAGCCGATCGCCTGGGCATCACCAAGGCGGTGGTCAGCCAGCAGGTGGCGCGACTGGAGCGCGAGTTCAGGGCTGCGCTGCTGACACGCACGACGCGCAAGGTACAGCCGACCGAGGCCGGGCAGGCTTTTTACCAGCGCTGTGCCAGGATCCTGCGCGAGGCGGGCGAAGCGTTCGATGAACTGGGCGAAGTGGCGGCAGAGCCATCCGGCACGCTGCGCCTCACGTCCCCGCTCGACTATGGCATTACGGCTGTGGTGCCGGCGATTGCAGAGTATGTGCGCCGGTTCCCGCAGTGCAAGGTCGATGCGGTGCTCAGTGACCAGTCTCTGGATCTGGTGTCCGGGCAGATCGAGGTGGCAATTCGGGTGGGTTGGCTGAAGGAGCAACACCTGCAGGCGCGCCGGATCGGCAGTTTCCGGCAACTGCTGGTGGCGGCTCCGGGTTGGCGGGCACGCGTAGCCAGAATGCGTGATCCGGCTGGGCTGGAGGCATTGCCTTTCGTGGCCAACACGCTGCTGCGCGAGCCGGCGCGCTGGTCGTTCGCGGGTCCGCAGGGCGCTGAATGCAGTGTATCGATGCAGGCGGTGATTTCCCTGGATGCCACGCTGGCCGTGGTAGAGGCGGTACGCCAGGGTGTCGGGCTGTCTGTGCTGCCGGATTTCGCGATCCGCGACGATCTGGCTGCAGGGCGCTTGATCCCGGTGCTGCCCGAATGGTCGCTACCTGATGGCGGGATCCATGCCGTGTTTCCGTCCGCTCGATTTCGTCCTGCCAAGGTACGGGCCTTTGTCGATTTGCTGGTGGAGCGACAGCGCGGTTGACTCTGAGCGCGCATTCTCACGCATCCTCAGAATACTGTCCCGATATATTGAGCACAGTGATCGCCTTTTTGCTAAGACAATAGTCTGAGAAATATGTTTTCACTATTTGATCAATAGGTAGGGGTTACTACTTAATATATTTCAATAGTGTTTTCATGAAAGACTTATTTTTTATAGGGCTGAATTTCCGCGAATGTTGATCATAATCAACAAATGCTGTGTCAATAAAGATTCTGCGTTGATATGCTTTGCACCGTTGTGAAGCATTTGATTACGGCGAGTGCATAATTTTTGCAGAATGTCCTGGTCAGTGCTTGCCTTTGTATCACGAATGAAATTTTCATAGGAGAAGGTAATGCGCAAACTCTTGAATGCATTGAAGCGTGATGAACGCGGTGTGTCGGCTCTGGAATACGCCATTCTGGCTGGCGTGATCGTGGCGGCTGTGGTGGCAGGTGTGGGAGCATTCGGTGGAAAAATCGAGAACGGGTTTAAAAACCTTGGCGATCAGGTCGACAAGGCTACCGAAGCCAAGAAGTAAGTCTATTGCCTGAGTGGAGATATGCTGACAGCAATCCTGACAGCATGTGTTCTGTCGGTACTGCTCTTGCTGGCAGGTACTGATCTGCGGCAGCGGCGTCTGCCCAATGCCCTGGTGCTGGCTTATGCCGCGCTTTTCCTGCCCTGGGCCTGGCTGCATGGTTTGAGCTGGGCACAGGCGGGACTGCATCTGATGGTCGGGGTGGTTGGCTTTCTTGTGCTGCTTCTGCTGTTTGCTGCCCGTTGCATGGGGGGCGGGGATCTCAAGCTGGGCGCTGTCGTGCTGCTCTGGGCTGGACCGCTCAAGATGCTGCCCGTTATTGCCGTCGTGGCGTGGACAGGCGCATTGATCGGTATTCTGGGCTGGCTGTGTGACCGCTACGCAGCCTTGTGCATGAAAAATGGCAGACCACTGGCCGGCAGGCGTTGGCTGCATGCGCTGTCGGCTCGGCGCGGCGTGCCCTACGGGGTGGCGCTGGCAGCGGGCGGCCTGTGCGCGCTCTGGTCTTGACGAGATGCCGACTGCTGCACGTCGGATCCGGATTCTGCAATGGAGGATGCGATGCGTGGAGATAATCTTCTATGTCATCGGTGCTGAAGTTCGCCCTGATTCTGCTGGCTGCGGCCATGCTGGCCGTGATGGGCCGGATGTGGTTCATCAACAGCAGCCAGCCTGTCGCTGTCGAAGAGCCTGATGTATCGGTATTGATTGCGGCGGCAGATCTGCCGGCAGGCCTGCTGTTGCGCGACAGTGATTTTGCCTGGCAGGCTTATCCGCGTTCGCGCATTCCTTCTGGAGCCCTGGTGCAGGGTAGTACCGAAGCTGATTTGAGAGGGGCCTTGCTGCGTCATCGCGTGGCAGCAGATCGCGTGCTGCTGGTCAGCGATGTGATCCGTGCCGATACGCCGGGTTTTCTGGCGGCGGCGCTCAAGCCGGGCATGCGGGCGGTGTCCGTCCCGGTGGATGATGTGTCCGGCAATGCCGGCCTGATCCAGCCGGGTGATTATGTGGACATGATCCTGACGCAGAGCCTGACCCGTGGCGATGGTGAGCGGCGGGGGCAGCGGCAGGTAGTCAGTGAAACCGTGGTCGAGCACGCACGCATCATTGCGGTCGGTTCGAGTTTCCAGCGCCAGTCCGACGGCAACCAGCCGATCCGGGCCCGTACCGTCACCATCGAGGTAGCACCGCGCGCGGCTGAGGCCGTTACCGTGGCCGCCCAACTGGGCAGTCTGTCGATGGCGTTGCGCAGCTTTGCCACTGATGATCGCACGGCTGTACCGGAGGGCGCAGCGGGAGGTGATGCTGCCGTGGTGGCCTGGGAGGCCGAGACCGGGCCGATGCCGCAGGGGCCTGTCTGGGGGGGGGATGTCTCCAGGGCCCTGGGCAGCCAGGGCGAGGAAGCCAGTGCCGTGGAGCTGTCTGCCGTACCGCGTCGCGTGGTGATCATGCGCGGCAACCAGACACAGGAACAGGAGCTGGGCATTTCTGCCCGTTGAGCTGCGATGGGAACAATGATGATCTTCAGGGGATATGCGGTGGCGGGCACTCTGCTCACCGCGACTGCAGCATTGGCTTGGCCAACTGCGGTGCAGGCGCGTGCGGAAACGGCGGTGTCCGTTGGTGACAGTCAGTTGCTGCAGATCGCGGGTGACATTGCCACGGTATTCGTGGCGGATCCCGAGATCGCCGATGTGCAGGTGCCCGGCCCGGGGGCGGTGTTGGTGCTGGGCCGCAAGGCAGGCACCACGGCACTGTATGTGCTGGATGCCGGCGGCGGCCGGCTGGCGGAGCGCCGTATTGTCGTGCGCCACAATGTGGATGAGTTGCAGGGTATTTTGCGCCAGCGCTTTCCTGCGCTGCGGCTGACGCTGGAGTCAGCGCCGGGCTCCATGATGGTCAAGGGAGCCGTGCCGGACGCCGAGACGGCCGAGGCCATTGCCCGTACGGTTCAGCCCTACCTGGGCGAGAAGGAACAATTGATCAACCGGGTGGCGATCAGCAGTCCGACCCAGGTCTACCTGCAGGTGCGGGTGACCGAAGTTTCCAAGTCGGTCACCCAGAAGCTGGGGGTGAACTGGCAGGCTCTGGCTACGCCGGGACGCTTTACCTGGGGGCTGATCAATGGTCGGGATTTCCTGCAGGACATCGATGGTGTACCGACCTACATGATGGCGGCAGATGGCAGCTATTCGTTTCTGGGCGGTTATTCCAAGAATGGCAATTCCGTGCAGGCGATGATCGATGCTCTGGACAAGGAAGGGCTGGTGAGCGTGCTGGCCGAACCCAACCTGACGGCCGTGTCGGGCCAGACCGCCAGCTTTCTGGCCGGCGGTGAGTTTCCTGTACCGGTCAAGCAGGACAAGGACACCATGAGCGTCGAGTTCAAGCCCTTTGGCGTGGCGCTGGATTTCACGCCGACGGTGCTGTCCGATGATCGCATCAGCATCAAGGTGCGCCCGGAAATCAGTGAAATCGATCCCAACAGCAGCATTGTCATGGACGGCCTGTCCATTCCGGGACTGACGGTACGGCGGGTCGAGACGACAGTCGAGATGGCCAGCGGCCAGAGCTTCGCCATCGGCGGCCTGCTGCAGAACAATGTGCGCGATGTGCTCAGCAAGGTGCCAGGGCTGGGCTCGCTGCCGATACTGGGCAAGCTTTTTTCCTCGTCGGAATACCAGAACAACAAGACCGAACTGGTGGTGATCGTGACCCCGTATCTGGTGCGGCCGACCGGCCCAGACCAGTTGACCACGCCGCTGGCCAGCATGCGGGCCAATACGGATATCGAATATGTGCTGCAGGAGCGGATCGGTTTCGATCCCCTGTCCGGGACGGTGCCGCGCCTGACGGGCTCTGCAGGTTTCGTCTATTGAGGCATGGGAGCGAATCGCATCATGAATCTGACAACGAACACGGCACGGCGTGGCTTGCCGATTCTTTTCGGCGCATCGGTCCTGCTGCTGGCCGGCTGCACTTTTCCTGAGCGGGACTATGGCTTCATGCCGGACAACCGGGTGATTCGGGTCGAGCAAGGATCGCAGGGCTGGCAGGCCAGTCCTCCGGACTGCGAGTTGCTGTATCCGGCCCGTCGCAGGCCGGCGCACGACGAGCGGCCGCAGGTCGCATTCGGTTGTGCGACCTATACCAATCTGGCGGCCAGCGTGGCACGTCCGCAGGATCTGGTGCAGCCGGACGAATACGGCGGAGCCCAGACCGATGCCGCCACGCTGGCGGTGCAGCGGTATCGCGAGAACGAGGTGGAACCGTTGCGCGAAACCGATTCCATGTCCAAGACCGGCAACTAGACACGAGGGAGAGCGGACATGGCAGGGTTGGTAGACAAGGACCGGGATGATCTGCGCAACATCACGTTTGCCGCATTCGTCAAGGATGCCGACAGCGAAGAGGAACTGGGACGCTATCTCAAGACCGGTACGCTGACCGACACCCGTGTGGGCCGGGGCGATATCGATGCCGCCATCGCCTGGTTGCAGAAAGCAGGGCGTTCACCGCAGCGCCTGCTGGTCGATATCGCCGGATCGAGCGCGCCGCTGGATGAACTTGATCGATTGGCCAATGCCTGTGAGCCGTCGGTGCAGGTCTATGTGGTGGGGGATCGCAATGATGTCGGTCTTTATCGCAACCTGCTGATGCGTGGCGTGCAGGACTATCTGGTCAAGCCGCTCAATGCCGAACTGCTGCGCCGTGCTCTCGATGATAGCGACAGCGGGGCCGTACGCAAGGGGCGGCATGGCAAGGCGATTGCCGTCATGGGCACCCGTGGCGGCGTGGGCGCGACCTCGATTGCCGCCCATCTGGCCCGTGACCTGGCTGCGGGCGGGGCGCGGCGTCGGGTCGTCTATATGGATCTGAATGCCCATGATGGCTGTGGCGCCAGCCTGCTTGGCATGGCCGGTGGCAATGCTTTGGCCGAGGTGATCGGCAATGTCAGCCGCCTGGATCCCCAGTATCTGGAACGGACCCTGGCGACGACCGATAACCGGCTATATGTGCTGGCTTCGGAACTGGCCTATGCCGACGAGTTCGCGCCAGTGCCTGGTGTACTGGGCGATGTGCTGGATACGCTGTGCCAGTATTTTCACTATGTCGTGATCGATGTCCCGTCCTGCGGCAGTGCGCTGGCCAACGAGGTCATTGCCCATGCCGGCCTGGCCTGCGTGGTGGCAGACCTGTCGGTGCATTCGGCGCGGACGTTGGTGAGGATGGTGCGCCACATCGAGGCGCGGCCGCATCCGCCGACGGTCTACAGCGTGCTCAACCAGACCCAGCCTTCCGTGCAGGGGCGTGTGCTGCCCAAGGATTTCCTGGCGGCGGTGGAACTGCCGGTACAGGTGCAGATCGGCTATGACCCGAAAGCCACGGCCCTGGCCGAAAACCTGGGTGAGCCGCTGGCCGGGCAGGGTCCGTTTGCAGCCGGCGTGCGTACATTGTCCAGTCTGGTGACGGGCGAAGCGGTTCGACAGAGCAAGACGGTCTGGTGGCAGCGTTTGCTGCACAGGGTGCCAGCATGAGTTTCGGACGCAAGCCTGTCGCAGCCCCGGTGGAACCACAGTCGTCTCATGTGGTAATGCCTGTTCCCCAGGTCATGACAGCTACATCGGCAGTCGTGGATGGGGTGCCTGCGGTGACGCCCTTGTCGGCACCCATGCCCACCGCATCGCCAAGTCCGGTCGAGGTGGGGCGACCTGTGGCCCAGGTGCCCGCTCAGCCTGTGGCGGCTGTGCGCAACCGTCCCCGGCAGGCAGATGCCAATGTCGTGCGCTCCGAATACTATGCCCGCATCCGCCAGGCGGTATTTGCCACCATCGATGTCTCTGCGGCCCTTAGCCGGACGCGTGACGAGGTGGCGCTCGAAGTCGATACCATCATTGCCGAGACGGTGCTGGCCGACAACCTGCCCGTTACCCAGTCCGAGCAGCGCCTGATGGGGCGCGAGATACTGAACGATATGTTTGGCGTCGGTCCGATCGAGCCGCTGTTGCAGGACGACACGGTGTCCGACATCATGGTCAACGGGCCGGACCAGATCTATGTGGAACGTTTCGGCAAGCTGGAACTGACCGCGCTCAAGTTTCGCGACAATGCCCATGTCATCAATGTGGCACAGCGCATTGCCTCTTCAGTCGGCCGGCGCGTGGACGAAAGCAGTCCGATGGTGGATGCCCGACTGGCCGATGGCAGTCGCGTCAATGTGATCCTGCCGCCCCTGGCCATCGATGGGGCCTCGATCTCGATCCGCAAGTTTTCGCGCAAGGATCTGACCCTGCAGCGCCTGGCCGCGCGGGGCAGCATGTCGCCCAGCATGGCTCGGGTGCTCGAAATTGCCGGCGCCTGCCGGCTCAACATCATCGTTTCGGGCGGGACGGGCTCGGGCAAGACTACGCTGCTCAATGCCCTGTCGCGGTTCATTTCGGAAGACGAACGGGTCGTGACCATAGAGGATGCGGCGGAGCTGCAATTGCAGCAACCCCATGTGGTGCGGCTGGAAACCCGGCCTGCCAACCTGGAGGGGACGGGCGCGATCACGCAGAACGATCTGGTGCGCAATGCGCTGCGGATGCGCCCCGACCGCATCATCCTTGGCGAAACGCGGGGTGCCGAGGCGCTGGATGTGCTGCAGGCGATGAATACCGGCCATGACGGTTCGATGACGACGCTGCACGCCAACAATCCGCGCGACGCCCTGATCCGGCTGGAAAGCATGGTGATGATGGCCAACGGCAACCTGCCGCTCTATTCCATCCGGCGCCAGATCGCCAGTGCCGTGAATCTGCTTGTACAGGCCGAGCGGATGCGCGACGGAACCCGGCGCGTGACCAGCATCGTCGAGCTGGCCGGCATGGAAGGCGATGTGATCGTGACCCAGGAGCTTTTTCGCTTCAGCTACGACACCAGTGGTTATGACGATGAGGTCAAGGGATCGTACGACAGTAGCGGCATGCGTCCGATCTTTGCCGACCGGGCCCGCTACTACGGAATGGAAACCGCACTGCTGGAGGCGATGCGGCCATGAGTGCGACGGATGTATTGACGCTGTTTGTCTTTGTGGCCAGTGTGCTGGCTGGCCTGGCCTTCCTGGTACTGGGCGACGTGTTGCGACAGCGGGCCGGCCACCGTATCCGTACTCGGTTGCGGACCTCGGTGGGTGTGTCGCGCAATCTGGCGCGCCAGAAAATCCTGGCCGATCTCGAGCGGGCACAGAGCGAGGCGCGTCGTCGTCGCCGACGCCAGGCCATGGGCAGCCTGGGCTATTACCTGAACCGGCTGGACACGGTGGGGCTGGGCAAGGGGAGCCGCAATGTCTTGCTGGCCATGGGCGCGGCGGCCATGCTGGCTCTGCTGGGGCTGATGCTGGGGATTCTGCCGCTGTCGTGGTGGTCATGGCCGCTGGCATTGGGCGGTGTGCCGCTGCTGGCCGGCTGGCTGGCCTATCGCAAGATGCTGGAACGGTTCGAACATGGTTTTCTGGGCCAGTTGCCGGATGCCATGGACATGATCGTGCGCGCCAGTCAGGCGGGGGTGCCGGTCAATCAGTCGATCCGCAATATCGGTGAACATTTCAGTGCACCCCTGGGACCCGAGTTCCGCAAGGTCGGCGATAGCCTGCTGCTGGGCAACGATCTGCAGGAAGTGCTCGACGAGGCGGTGCTGCGTATCGAACTGCCGGATTTCTCGTTCTTCTCGGTCTGCCTGTCCCTGCAGCGTGATACCGGTGGTTCGCTGGTCGAAGCGCTGGAAAACTTGGCAGGCGTAATCCGGGCGCGACGCGACCTGCGGCTCAAGGCCAAGGCGATGACGGCCGAAGGGCGGCTGTCCGGCATGATCCTGGCGGCCTTGCCATTCGTGATCGGGGCCACGCTGTTTGTCTCCAGTCCGGACTACATCCGCATCCTGTTCGAGACCGACACCGGGCATAGCCTGCTGGGCGTGGCCGGGGTCATGCTGACGATCGGCGTGCTGTCGATCCGCAAGTTGGCCAGACTGGAGGTATAGCACGATGATGGCGACACTGTTGCCCTGGCTGGATGCCCTGCCGCTTCTGCTGGCGCTGGCAGGCGTAGGCCTGTATCTGTACGGGCGAGCCGGTGTGCGGGCCCGGCTGGCCGAGCGTGCACGGACGGAGGTGCAGCGCCAGGGCATGCAGCAGCAGGGCCGGCGTGGACAGGAGCGCCAGTCTCCGTCGGAGCGCATTGCGCGGTTGTTGCGCTGGCTGGGCCGACAGGCACCCATGCTCAGTGCAGCACAACGATCGGAAACCCTGACCAAGCTGGTCGCTGCGGGTTTTCGCAGTCCACAGGCGCTGGTCACCATCATGGCGCTGTCGCTGATTTCTGTGCTGGTGCTGGCATTGCTGCCGGTGCTGTTTGTCTGGCCGATACTGGACGACCAGATCGCTTTCAGGGCCCTGTCCTGCCTGCTGGGGGTCTACCTGGGCAGCCTGTTGCCGCGCGTGATCCTGGATAGGCTGGTGGCACAAAGACAGCAGGCCATCCAGCAAAGCCTGCCCGATGCGCTGGATCTGCTGGTTATCTGCACCAATGCCGGCCTTGGACTCAACAGTGCCTTGCAGCGGGTGGCCGATGAACTGGAAATCGTCTATCCGGCCCTGTCCGATGAACTCAAACTGACCGCCAGCGAACTGAAAATCAGCAGTGACATGGAAGCTGTGCTCAAGGGGCTGGCACAGCGCACCCAGCTCGAGGCCGTGCGTACCCTGGTGACGACGTTGCTGCAGTCGCGCCAGTACGGGACGGCCATTACCCAGGCGTTGCGCATTCTGGCGCGCACGGAGCGCACAGCGCGCATGATGCGGCTCGAGGAGGCCGCCGCCAAGCTATCGGTCAAGATTACCCTGCCCATGATGCTGTTCATCCTGCCCACGGTGCTGATCGTGGCGGCTGGGCCAGCGGTGCTGGGCCTGATGCAGTTTTTTGAGATGCAGTGAAAAAGGAGCGGCATGATGATGAGGACGAACCGGAGTCTTCCGAGGGGGGGCGTGATCCTGTGCCTGGGGCTGGTCGTGTTGTTGTCCGGCTGTACCGGGCTACGTCCGCCTGAGGGTGCGCGTCCGGCCGAGACGGTCTACGACGAGGCCACGCTGCAGGCCGGCGATCTGAGAATTGCCGAAAGCGCGTTGCAAAGCGGCGATCTCAGCGTGGCCATGTCGGTCTATCGACGGCTGGCGCAGGCACACCCCCGGCAGGCCGTTGTCTGGATGGGGTTGGGCGATGCCCATTTCCTGGGCGGGGAGCTGGAGGCCGCACGCCAGGCATACCTCAAGGCAGGCGAGTTGCGTCCGGACATGCTGGAGCCTCAATTGGGCCAGGCACGGATCGCCTTGCGCCAGCGTCGGCTGGAGGAAGCGACCGAGCGCTTCCAGGCTATTCTGGTACGCATGCCCGATCATCCCCTGGCCCTGGCCGGACTGGGGGTGGCACAGGATCTGGCCGGCAGGGCGGCGCAGGCCCAGGCTCTCTATCGCCAGGGGCTGCGGGCGCATCCTGATAACACGGCATTGCGTACCAACCTGGGGCTGTCGCTGGCCCTCAATGGCCAGCCACGCGAGGCCATCAATATCCTGCTGGGAGCAACCGGGCTGTCCGGGCCATTACCCCAGGAGCGCGACAACCTGGCCCTGGCCTATGGCCTGATGGGGCGCGAGGATGCGGCTGAAGATATCCTGGCCAGCTACCAGCCGGCCGGCGTGGTGCAGGACAACCTGGCCTTCTATCGCTATCTGCGCCAGCAACTGGGGCAGCGGAGTGTACCGGCAGCGGTACCTGCGCAGCAGACCGCACCCGTCGTGATTCCTCGTGCAACGGTGGAACCTGCCGCGCCGGTTGCTGCAGCCCAGGTGTTGCCCGTGGATGCCGGGCGTATGCCTGAACCTGTGCCGGCAGGCAGTATGTCGCGCACGGGCTGGGCAGCGGGTGAGCATGGGCGGCTGGTGGCAGGCCGTCCCGATGCCAGCGGCGCGGCCATGCAATGAATATCATGCCTGCCCGCAGCCGCACTTGCCTGAAACGCCTGCTCGGGGACCGGCGCGGTCTGGCCGCACTTGAGTATGCGCTGGTGGCCCCGTTGCTGATGGCTGTCCTGATCTTTTCCATCGAAATGATTGTGATGATGATGGCCGATGCCAGCCTGGAGACGGCGGCCAACCGCGTGGCGCGCCTGGGCAAGCTGGGCATCCAGGGAGACTGCCAGGAAGCTGTGCAGCGTGTGATGCGCGAGACACTGTCCAACTGGGTGGCCGGCGACGCCGAGCTGCGTGCCGATGTCAAGCGCTACACCCCGGGTGCGGACAACGGGTTTGGTGATGTCGATGATGAAAACTACCAGCCGGTTTGCGATGCGGGAGAGCGGGGCGATATGGTGATCTATCGCCTGGGGTTCGACCGGGCCGGCCTGAGCGGTGTGCTGGACTGGTTCGGCATCCGCCTGTTCAGGTTCGAGCGGGTGGTGCTGATCCAGAATGAGCCCTGACGGAAGCGTAGATATGCAACCCTGGCCAAAAAAAATCTCCATGCTCATGCAGCGCTGCCGCATTGTGCTGCGGCCTGCGATCCTGGGGCAGCGCGGGGCCGTTTCCATCGAGGCCGCGCTGGTGATTCCCCTGATGGTGTTCATCATTATCGGTTCTTTTGAACTGTACCAGTACTTCCGGGCGGCCTCCGTGCTGGACCGCGCGGCATTCACCGTGGCCAATGGTGTGGCCATGCAGCGTGGCCTGAAGGATCAGGGGCGCTGTGCGGATACCGATGATGTCTGTGCCTATGGCGCGATCATGACCGACCTGATGACGCCGCTCAATTACCGGGCGCATGGCCGGCTGGTCATCAGCCTGTATGTGGCCGAGGACAAAGGCAAGGGTGCCGCCTGGAAAAATGCGCCGCAGTGGCGCCGGACCTATGCCGGTGACAGCTATGGGGGCACGGTCACCAGCAGGCTGACACCGCCAGACGGTTTTCCCCAGCCCATGGCGAAACCGGCGGTGGCTGGCGAGGTCGACAGCGTGGTGGTGGTCGAGACCTTCATGGATTTTGAGCCGTTTGCCATCAGTGGCAGCTTCTGGCGGGCCCTGGGCGGCAAGCGGCTGCTGGAAAGCCGGGCGTTCTATCGGCCACGCTTTGCAGATTTGAGCACGTTGCAATGAGAACCCTGCCCGCGCAAGCGCTGGCACAGGAGAGCGACATGGAGGCTTCCATAAGGACGAGGCTGCAGCGTCAGGATGCAGGATGGGGGCGGCGGATGGGGCGCCGTTTGCGGGCGGGCGGGCGCTTGCGTGGCGGCGAGCGCGGTGCGGTGGCGCTGACTTTTTTGGTGAGTGCCACCCTGATGCTGGGTGGAACCTTCGCCGCCATCGACATGATTCGCTACAACGTGGCGCAATCCCGACTGCAGAATGCGCTTGATGCGGCAGTCATTTCTGCCGGGCGCAGTCTGTCGGTCTATAACGCGCCCGTCGAGGGTTCCAGGGATGAGGCGGCATGGCGCAACGATGCCTATCATTATTTTCTGAGCAATATGCCGGCTGGCTTCCTGAGCAGTCAGGTGGCCTTGGACGACTTTCATATCGAATACATCGAAGAGCGGGGGGGAGCCAACAACAGCTACCTGTCCGGCCAGTTCGTGAAAATGCGCGTGACGGGCGAACTGCCCCTGATCAGCACCGGCTATTTCAAGCAGACCGCCTGGGCGCTATCGGCCAGTAACCAGGCCGTGCGACGTACGCGCAGTGATCTGGAGCTGGTCATGGCGCTGGACAATACGGGTTCGATGGATTTCGATAGCCCCAAACGAATGACCGTGCTCAAGCAGGCTGCCAAGGATCTGGTCAAGACGGTGCTGGATGCCGCTCAGGCGGCCCGCCAGCAGGGCGCACCGGATGGGGTCTATATCGGCCTGGTACCGTTTACAGATGTGGTCAATGTCGGTGGGATCGCCAGTGCCCGGGGCTGGCTCAATGGTGCTGCGGTTTCTGCCAACTATATCCAGCAGCGCTGGTCCGGGTGTATTGCCGAGCCTGCCGGAAGCTGGCAGGCAGGGCATCCATTGCCCGCACAGGCATTGACGCCCGCAGCACGCTTCCAGCCTTTGATGGCGACGTACAGTTATCTTTTGAACGAAGGGGGGCTGGCCCGCCTTCCCAGTGGTGCCAGGATCTTGGATTTCTACCCGCCTCACCTGCAACGAGCGGGGAGTGCCTATCCTGAGTTCGAGGCCGTACCAGGCCGGTTCAACTACGATCGGCGAATAGTTGCCTTCAAGCAGGCAGGACAAAATGCTTTCCAGATCAATCTGGCCATGGAGCCGCAGTACTGCCTGGATACCCCTGTGCGCTTCCTGGATAACACACGTCAATCGCTGGATGCGGCGATTGACGGCATGCGATCCTATGGCGGTACCGGCGTGCCGGCAGGGTTGCTGTGGGCCTGGCGCATGCTTTCTCCCGCGTGGCGTGGTGCTGCCGGCTGGGGCAGTGCCGAGATGCCTCGTGATCCCGATCCCGGGCGTCTCAATAAAGTGATCGTGCTGCTGACCGATGGTGATAACGCGCCTGTGGTGACGCGTGAAATCAACGCAGAAAGGCAGGCCTGGTTCAGGTTGGCCTATGCCTACCAGGCCTGTTCCCGTACGGAACGCAAATATGTACAGACCGGTACCGACTGGTGGGGGCGGCCCGTCATGGGCTGGCGTGACGTCTGCGTGAGCTGGGTGCCCGAGTCGCAGGCAGTGCGTGCCGAAGAGGATATCCAGGTCAGGAGCAATGAGGTACCGAATTTCTCGCAGTGTCCTGTCGATGCGTTGAAACCGCATGATCCGCGTGCCATGAGGCCGGACAATTATGCGCAGGATTGCCGCAGCCACGATACCGATATTGGCTACCATGCGGGCTGGGATACAGGCAAGGATGGCAACGATACGGCGGCCCGGCGCGGCCGGCTGAGTGCCAGCGCCTATAACCGATATATGGCTGAACTGTGCGCCAACGTCAAGGCCGACGGCAACGGCATCCGGGTCTATACCGTCACGCTGGGCAAGGATGTCGGGCAGGCTGCCATCAACCTGATGCGCAATTGTGCCAGCGGCCCTGGCTATTTCTTCGATGCCCGCAACGTCAGCGACCTGCCGGAGGTCTTTGCGACCATTGCCGGTACCCTGACGGAATTGCGCCTGACGGACTGAGTGCATTGTCTACCCGTGCATCGCGTATCATGATGCCGTTCCCACATTATGATGCGCCCGCCTGAGGTGCCTTTCTGCCATGGATCTCACGCTCCTGATATTCCTGCTGGTCTATGTCGCCATGGGATTCGGCAAGTTGCCCGGGTTCAAGGTAGACCGGACCGGCGCTGCCGTGGTCGGTGCCCTGGCGCTGATGGCAACCGGCAGCATCACGCCCAAGGCTGCCTGGGATGCGATCGACTATCGCAGTGTCGGCATGCTGTTTGGCCTGATGGTGGTGTCGGCGGCTTTCGTCGTGTCCGGGTTCTACGCCTGGACAGCCCGCCGCGTGGCCCTGCTGCCGGTCAGCCCGCCCGTGTTGCTGGCAGTGCTCATCGGCGTGGCCGGCCTGCTGTCGTCTCTACTGACCAATGATGTCGTGGTCGTGGCGATGACGCCGCTGCTGGTGGCCCTGACATTGGCACGCGGACTCAATCCGGTGCCTTTTCTGCTGGCCTTCTGCTTTGCTGCCAACACAGGATCCTCGGGCACCCTGATCGGCAGTCCTCAGAACATGATTGCCGCCCAGGGGCTGGGCCTGTCCTTCAACGGTTTCCTGGAGGTGACCCTATTGCCGGCGCTGCTGTCTCTGCCCATTATCTGGGGGATCGTGGCATTCATGTACCGGGGGCGCTGGACGCTGTCTGCCACGACAGGGGCGGCGGCTGCGCCGGCAGCCGATGCAGGTACGGCAGATGCGAGCGCAGCGGATGCGACCAGGGACGAGGTCGTGCTCAATGTATGGGAAACCTGCAAGGCCGGTATCGTGACGCTGGCGGTGGTGGCTGCCTTCGTGCTGAGCGACTGGCCCAAGGAACTGATCGCGCTGGGGGCGGCCAGCGTGCTGCTCATCAATCGCAAGATTGCCTCGAGCGACATGCTGGGCCATGTGGATGGCAACCTGCTGTTGCTGATCATGGGCCTGTTCGTCGTCAACGGTGCCATGGCGACCACCGGCCTGCCGCAGACGTTGCTGGCCGACCTGCGCAGCGCAGGCATCAACCTGAATGATCCGATTTCCCTGTTTCTGGTAGGAGGCGCGCTGAGCAATATCGTCGGCAACAATCCTGCCGTCATGCTGCTGGTGCCCGTGCTGGACCCTGTCGGCCATGCCGATGCGCTGGGGGCGGCGCTGGTGCTGGGCACCGGTTTCTCCAGCAACCTGATTGTGTTCGGCAGTCTGGCCGGCATTATCGTGGTCGAGCAGGCAGCGACTTGCGGGGTGAAGATTTCGTTCGGTGAGTTTGCCCGTGCAGGCGTTCCTGTCACGCTGGCCTGCATGGTGCTTGCCGCAGGCTGGATACTGATGCTGTAGCAAACAGGTGGCAGCATTGTGTTACTTTAGCCCGTGTATCTACAATCGTCGGCACAAGGAGTCATACATGAAAAAAACAATTGTCCTGCTGGCGTTGGCCGGATTGCTGGCCGGTTGCCAGCACACAGGCAGCACATCCGATGCCAAGGCTCATCCTGAAATAGGTAGCCAAGCCTGGTATGCCTGGGTGGACGAAGCTGCAGGTGTGTCCGATGGTCAGGGACATGGCCCTGACTACGGTTCGGCCGAATGGTGCCGCGCCGCGCACTGGCGAGTATTCGGTGTGCGCGACGGCGGCGAGAACTGCTCGCCGGCATGGCAGCAGTCCGTTGACAAGGCGCTGCGCATCGCAGGCCATTGAGCCATTACGAAGCAATGTGCTCGTCGGGGTGCTGGGTGCGGTAGGCGCGCAGATCCTCACGCACCTGGGCGCGGCTCAGGTTGCTGGCCTGATGATCGGCTGCGGTTACCGGGTAGCTCAGTTCGGTGAAGTCGAGTTGGCCGGCAGCGCGTGCGGCATCCAGTTCCTGCACGACATCGGCGCGGCTCTTGCTGCTCGTGTCCTGAATGACCGGGTAGGTCAGTTCGGTAAATTCAACCGTATCGGCATAAGCAGCACCAGCGGCCAGGCTCAGGGAGAGGGAAAGGGCAGCGGTCTTGAGCAGGGTGTTCATATTCATTACTCCGTAATCAGGATAAAGGAATTCAGAGTCGAGTTTGTTGGGACCCTTGTCCCTGTTGGTTTCAAGCTCGATTCGATGGGTGAATTGTGCGCGTTTTCCCCAGGGTGAAAAATAGGTGTTTTGCGCAAATACAATTCCATTTATGGAATAATGGTTGGGGAACCAAAGGCGCTGACATATTGTCGGCACGTGTCTGCTTCAAGGAAAACAGGGTATGGATACGACACGCCCGTCGCTGGACGATATGGCGCTGTTTGTCGAGATCGCCAAGACCAAGAGCTTTACGCGTGCAGCCGATGCCCTGCACATGCCTGCCTCGACGCTGTCGCGCCGGATTGCCGGGCTGGAGCGGGGCATCGGCGTCAAGCTGCTCAAGCGCAGTACCCGCAAAGTGGAGCTGACCGAGGCCGGCGGGGTGTATTTCGAACGCTGTCGCGAGATCGTGGCCGAGGCCGCGATTGCCCACGAGGCGCTGGTCGAGGTGGCACAGCAACCCAAGGGAGAGTTGCGCATTTCGATGCCGGCCAGCTTTGCGCTGCTGCGCATGCCAACGCTGCTGTGCGAGTTCCAGGAAAAATATCCGGGCATCCATTGCGAGATCGATCTCAGCATCCAGCATATCGATCTGCTGTCGGATCCTTACGATATCGTGCTGCGTTTTGGTCGCCAGCCGGATTCGAATGTGGTGGCGCGACAGATCGGCGTGATCGATCTGGGGCTGTATGCTTCGCGCAGTTATATCGAACAGCACGGTGTACCCCAGGAACCGGGCGACCTGGTGCGTCACGATTGCCTGCGCAGTTCGGGGGGGCGCGAAGGTACGTTCTGGACGCTGCAGAATCAGGGACGGCGTGAAAAGGTGGCTGTGGCGGGGAAAATGGCCGTCAACAATGTGTCGATGCTGCGCCAACTGGCCGAGTTGGGCATGGGGATCGTGCCGCTCAATGCTCAAGACATGCAGATTCAGTCGCCGGGTGACAATCTGGTGAGGGTATTGCCGGACTGGACGTTCCCTCCCATCCCGTTCCTGGCACTTTTTCCATCACGCATGCTGCCAGCCAAGACGCGAGTATTCATCGAGTTCCTGCAGGCACGCCTGGCCCTGGGCAGGGCGGCGGCTCAGGCGTAGCGTGCCGCCATCCGCGTCAGGCAGTCAGCTATATCGCCCTGGACCACTTCGGCCGAGCAGGCCAGCATCAGGTTGAGATTCAGACCGAAGTCTTCCACGGTGTAGCCCTGGAGGTCGGCATGGCGCTGTGCGTCTTCGTGCCATTCGGCATCGAGCTGTTCAATCAGCGAGCCGGCCATGTCCGTATAGCACCACACCGGCTTTCCCAGTGCATGGGCGTAGCCCATTTCGAAGACGGTGCCGGAGTCCGGTTCGGCACCCCTGAAGGGATTGGCATTGGCCACCACCATATCGGCACGATCGATCAGGTCGAGATTGGCACGACAGATCCAGTGCGCCAGTTCTGCTCCGCGCAGATCTGCAGGGGTGGCGTTATCGAGCGGATACAGACCTTCGAAACCATGCTCGCTGCAGAGCGTGCGCAGATATTGACCATAGGCGATTGCATCTGGCCGGAATACATCGAAACCGGCCAGGTAGATGCGTTTCTTCAGCATGGTTGCGTGAGCGCCATCATGGCTTGCCGGGATCAGTGTTGCGTCGGGGTGGCTGCGCCGCAGCATTGCTTGTACTTGCGGCCGCTGCCGCAGGAGCAGGGATCGTTGCGGCCCGTCTTGGGCTCGCTGCGCCGCACCGGTTCACGCGAGGCGCTGCCAGCCTGGCGCATGGGCTCGAAGTAGTTGTAGACGGCTTCCAGGCCATCGATCATGGCACCCAGCACGAATTCGCGTTCCTCGGGGGAGATCTCTTTGGCGCGCATTTCCGGATCCGGGTCATTTTCGTAGGCCAGGATCATGAAGGGGATCAGGGGGTTTTCCGGGTCATCGCTGTCAAGCAACTCATCCCAGCCGGCCGGGCTGGTATCGATGCCTTCCAGGAAGCCCATGGCCCAGTCATTGCCCAGGATCACGCCGTCATCGTCTTCCTGCACGACAGGCTGATAGGGGGTTTCACTATCCTGCATGGCACGCAGAGACGCGGCAACGGCATTCCAGTGGCGCATCAGCAAGGTGGTAGCCAGCGTGAACTGTTCTTCGCTTTCCAGGCTGTAGCCTTCACCCCAGATGCGTGGCAGCCAGCCGCTGGGCTGTACCAGTTCCGGGCTGCACAGCAGGGCGGCGAAATAGCCATCGACCATTTCGAGCGTCATGGAGTTGGGGCCGATCTGCGCCAGCAGCGCATCCAGCTGGTCGAGCTCTTCGTCGGCGAGCGGTTGGTTGAGCGGAGCGTTCTGCATGTGAAAATTCCTGAAAAAAAGGCCCGATCCATGTGGACGGGCCTTTTTTGAAATACTTGGGGTGGCTGATGGGGCTCGAACCCACGACAACTGGAATCACAATCCAGGACTCTACCAACTGAGCTACAGCCACCGCTGAAAGAAAAATATTCTAGCACATTTTTTTCTGGCCTGCCCAGAGGGAATCGAACCCCCGACCTGCGGTTTAGAAGACCGCTGCTCTATCCAACTGAGCTATGGGCAGTTCGCCGCTCTGTCCATGGTCGGGGCGATAGGATTCGAACCTACGACCCTCTGGTCCCAAACCAGATGCGCTACCAGACTGCGCTACGCCCCGACGACATTACAACGTGCTCCGCTTTCCAGAGGAAGGCGGAGGCGCATTGTACAACGAGTCGGTGAATTGAGCTAATGCCAAAAAAAACTGTTCACCGGGCGAGAATCAGTTAGCATAGGTGCATGGCTCAGATATTCTCACTCCATCCCCAGAATCCGCAGCCGCGCCTGCTGAGGCAGGCAGCCATGCTGCTCCAGAATGGTGGCCTGGCGGCCGTGCCGACCGATTCGAGCTACGCTGTCGTGGCCCGGCTCGACGACAAGAATGCGGCCGATGCCTTGAGACGGCTGCGCGGTCTCGATGAGCGCCATCATCTCACGCTGCTGTGCCGTGATCTGACCGAGATCGGCCATTTCGCCCGGGTCGACAACACTCAATACCGATTGCTCAAGGCTGCCACGCCGGGGCCGTGGACCTTCATCCTCGAAGCCACCAAGGAAGTGCCGCGCCGTGTTTCGCATCCGTCGCGCAAGACCATCGGTATCCGCGTGCCGCAGCATGCCGTCACGCTCGGCCTGCTCGAAGCCGTGGGCGCACCGCTGATTTCCACCACGCTGATTCCCGATGGCGAAGACGAGCCGCTCAACGATGCCGAGCAGATCGAGTCGCGCTACAGCCACGAACTGGCCGCTATCCTCGATAGTGGCGGTTGCCCGCTGCAGCCCACCACGGTACTGGATCTCACCACTTCCCCGGTCGAAATCCAGCGGCTCGGGGCGGGCGACCCGGCCACGCTTGGGCTGAACTGAGTCTCGTCACGCCAGGGGCGATGCTCGCGCAGTCAGCGTACAATCGGCGCCATGAACGAACTCATACAGACCATTACGGTATATGCACTGCCCGTGATCTTCGCGATCACGGTGCATGAAGCCGCTCACGGCTATGTAGCTCGCATGTTCGGCGACCCTACAGCCTATCAGGCCGGGCGTGTGACCCTCAATCCCATTCCTCATATAGATCTCGTCGGCACGATCCTGGTGCCGCTGGGCATGTTGTTGCTGTCCAAGCTGGCCGGGGGGGCGGGGATGCTGTTCGGCTGGGCCAAGCCCGTGCCGGTGGACTGGGGGCGGCTGCGGCATCCCAAGCGCGACATGCTGTGGGTGGCGCTGGCCGGTCCCATGTCCAACCTGATCATGGCGATCATCTGGGCCATCAGCCTGCGTCTGCTTTACCAGAGCGAGGGCATATCGGGTTTCTGGGGGCAGATGGCGCTGGCCGGGATCAGCGTCAATCTGGTGCTGATGGCCATCAACCTGTTTCCGTTGCCGCCGCTCGATGGCGGACGCATTGTATTCAGCCTGTTGCCGAGTCGCGCTGCCTGGCAGTATGCCAAGCTCGAGCCCTACGGCATGATGATCATCATCCTTTTGCTGGTAACCGGGGTGTTGTGGCCGCTTTTGCGCCCGATCATGGCCGTGGGGACGATGATTGTGCGATTATTTCTTCCATGACGCAGTGCCGCTTGCTGCATAATACGATTTTTCTTTCATGCGTCATGGTGAGTGGCGCTTTTGCATACCGCAGGGTCAGGAGTAATTTCAAATGGCAACCGATACAGGGACAATGATCCGGGGCAGTCTGGTCGCGCTGGTGACCCCCATGAAACCGGATGGCAAGCTTGACCTCGATGCCTACCGCGCCCTGATCGACTGGCACATCGAGGAAGGTACCGATGCGCTGGTGGTGGTAGGTACCACGGGCGAATCGCCCACGGTCTCCATCATGGAGCATGAGGAGCTGATCCGCATCGCCGTCGAGCATACGGCCGGTCGCGTGCCGGTCATCGCCGGCGTAGGGGCCAACTCCACGACCGAGGCCATTCACCTGACCGAACATGCCAAGAGCGTGGGGGCGGATGCCGGCCTGTCTGTGGTGCCGTATTACAACCGGCCTTCCCAGGAAGGGATGTACCGCCATTTCAAGGCGATTGCCGAGGCGGTCGACCTGCCCATCATTCTCTACAACGTGCCGGGCCGTACCGTTGCCGATATCGCCAACGAAACCGTGTTGCGACTGGCCGAGGTGCCGGGCATCATCGGCATCAAGGACGCAACCGGCAACCTGCCCCGGGGTATCGAGCTGTTGCGCGACCGGCCCGAGGGTTTTGCCGTGTACAGCGGGGATGATCCCACTGCAGCCTCCCTCATCCTGATGGGGGCGGAAGGCAATATCTCGGTGACTGCCAATGTGGCTCCGCGCCTGATGCACGAGCTCTGCGTGGCAGCACTCGAGGGTGATCTGGTCCGTGTGCGCGAACTGAACAACCGGCTGTCCGTATTGAACAAGGTGCTGTTTATCGAGTCCAACCCTATTCCGGTCAAGTGGGCACTGGCCGAAATGGGGCGTACACAACTGGGATATCGGTTGCCGCTGTGTGAACTGTCTGCGGTGCATCACGATGTGGTGCGTCGTGCCTTGCTGGATATTGGCGCCGCACAGGCGGCCTGATTATGAGGAATTGCATGAATAAGCGTTACACGGGCCTGTCGGCCCTGGTCGGACTGGCTCTGCTCAGCGGTTGCAGCCAAGTCAATGAACTGCTGGGTACCGAAGACTCCATCGACTACAAGAGCTCGGCTTCTGCGCCGCGTGAGACGCTCAGCATCCCTCCCGATCTGACCCAGGCCGCCAGTGATCCCCGTTACCGGGCCCCTGCTTCTGGCAGCACCACCTTCTCCGAATACGCCCAGGGTCAGACCCAATTGGCTCAGGAGCAGCAACAGGCACCAACTGCCACTACCGTCCTGCCGCAGCGCGACGACATCCGCATCATGCGGGATGGCGACATGCGCTGGCTGGTGGTGCAGCGTCCGGTTGAGTCCATTTTCCCCGAGGTCGGCGATTTCTGGGTGGAGCAGGGCTTCACGCTGGCGATCAATGATCCCAATATCGGTGTGGTCGAGACGGATTGGGCCGAAAATCGTGCCAAGGTCCCCGAGGGCTGGTTGCGCAACATGCTGGGCAGGGTGCTGGACTCGGTGTTCGACAGCGGCGAGCGTGAGCGTTTCCGTACCCGTCTGGAGCGCATGCCTGATGGCTCGACCGAAATCTATATCAGCCACCGCCAGATGCGCGAGCAGCTTTCCAAGGATGGCAGCAATGTCATGTGGCAGATGGCTGACGAGGACCCGGGTCTCAATGCAGTGATGCTGGCCCGCCTGATGGTGCAGCTTGGCACCGATCAGGAGCGTGCCCGTGCCATGATCGAGGCGGCAGAAAACCGCAACACGCCGGCGCGTGCCCAGGTCCAGGAAGTCTCGAGTGGCGATCCCGTACTGGTCTTGTCCGATTCGTTCGACCAGGCCTGGCGTCGTGTGGGCCTGGCACTGGATCAGGCCAGCTTTGCGGTCGAGGATCGCAATCGCAGCACCGGTGAGTACTATGTGCGTTACAACGATACCGATACGGGTGCAGGCGATGACAAGCCGGGTTTCTTCGGTCGCATCTTCGGTGGCAGCGATCCTTCCAAGGAGCCGATCTATCGCCTGGTTCTGAAGTCGGATCAGGGGCGTACCACGGTGTCGGTGCTCGATCCCAATGGACAGCCTGACCAGAGTGCCACGGCGCGCCGCATGCTGAGTGTGTTGGCTGATAGCTTGCGTTGACTGTAATTGACATGGAAACCCGCCGGATCGATATGGTCAGGCGGGTTTTTCTTTTCCTGCGCCAGATTTCAAGAAGGCGGCGGAGGATCACCGGATGAAAGAATCCAGACACGTTTTTTCTGCCATGCAGGCAGGCCAGGGCGAATTGTTTCCCGATGCCGGGGCACAGTTCGTCCATGAGTGGCTGGAGACAGCCGCCAGACCCCGATGCGCGGACACCCTGTGTTTGTCGCCCAGCACGCCACGGCCACCTGTTGCCGGGTATGCCTCGAAAAATGGCATGGATTGCCCAAGGGGCGTACCCTGTCAACGGTCTAGCAGGCGCTGCTGGTGGATATCCTGATGGCCTGGATCGGCGGGCGCATGAAGACTGCAATATAAAAAAGCGGCGACCTCTGATGAGATCGCCGCTCTGGACTTTGCCCCTGCGGGCACCGTCACTTAGTTGGCCTTGGTTTCCTCGGCCTTTTGCGCATCGCGGTGTTCGTCGATGGCTTCCTTGGCGCGGTCGATCTGTTCGGCGGCGGCATCCTTCACGTCGCCAGCAGCGGTCTTGGCGTCTTCCTTGAGTTGATCGGCGCTTTGCGAGAGTTGGTCGATCTTCTGGTCGAGCTGGGATTCGGTGGCACCTTCGGTGCCTGCCGGAGCCGTACCGGCGGGGGCCTGGGTCTCAGGTGCCGTGGGAGCCGGCGTCGCAGCCGGTGCAGGTGCGGTGGCGGCAGGTGCGTTGGTGTTTGCCGGAGGCGTTGCGTCGTCTTTCTGGCCGCAAGCGGCCAGACCGAAGGCAATGATGGCACCGGCAATCAGGGACTTGTGCATATATATTCTCCTATGAGGAAGCATCTGTGTGAATACAGGGCGGGATAATTCTCATGACCATTCATGTGTCCCGGCATGGAGAGCAGATTACCGGAAAACCCTAATAGGAAAAGTAGAAAAGTTAAAGCGCTGGCTTCGCCAATGCAACAAGAAACTAAAATCAGTATCTATTGAAACTTAATGTTTCTCGTTGCGTTGCTCCTGATTCAGTGTCTCCTGCCCAGGACTGCCAGCAGGAGGTGGTCAGCGGCCAGTTTACTGCGCTGCTTCGTAGTGCAACCAGCCGTCCTCGACCCAGGCTGTCAACAGATCGCGCAGCGAGGCCGGCAGGCGTCGATAGTCTGCGCAGACTATCGTACGCTGGTCAGCCAGGGCATAGAGCAGGGGATGGGCTGCGTGCTGAAGCGTTTCGCCGTTGATGAAGAAACGCTTGTTACGGTAGAGCAGGCGGCTGCGGCGATCCAGCCTCAGGGTGCCGGAGGCTGGCCATGCTTCCGTGAAGTCGGGAGCCTCTTCCGGGCTGTCGAACTCGGCCAGGGCGTTTGGCTCGGTCAGCCAGCAGCCCAGGAACCGGGTTGCGAGCTTTTCGTCGAAACGGATCTTGCCGACGGCCTGGAGGGCGGCCTTGATCATGCCGTCGGGCAGGGCGGCAGGGGTGGTGACGGCTGGCTGGCCGGGATCGCGGTAGTACACATTGTCCAGGCGCGGCATGGGCAGCGGCGGATCAGCGTACAGACCGCCCTGCATGCCGGCACTGGCAGCCATCTGGTCAAGTGCGGCTTCGAGCATGCCCTGTGCCAACGCCTGCTGGGTCAGGGTGCGGAAACCGATGGACAGTGTCATGCAGTCACCGACGGCGATGCCATCGTGGGCATACTGCGGGGGCAGGTAGAGCATGTCGCCCGGTTCCAGCACATATTCGGCTTCGGGCTGGAAGTTCTGCAGGATGCGGACCGGCAGGCCGGGGATCAGGGTCTGGTCCTGCTGGGCGCCGATGCGCCAGCGGCGCTGGCCGACACCCTGCAGCAGGAAAACGTCGTAACTGTCGTAGTGGGGGCCCACGCCACCGCCATCGGTGGCAATGCTGATCATCAGGTCGTCCATGCGCGCATCCGGCACGAAGCGGAACTGGTGCGTCAATGCGGCGGCAGCATCGACATGCTGGTCGACGCTTTGCACCAGCAGGGTCCAGTCCGGCTCGCCGGCCTTGGGCAAGCGCGAAAACGGACCTTTCTCAAGCTGCCAGCGGTCGTTTTCCTTCCAGACCAGGCGCGACTCGACTGCGTCCTGCTTGCTCATGCGCTTGAGGTCGGCGACAGAGACAGGGGGCTTGAAGCCCGGAATGGCCTGGCGGATCAGCAGCGGCTTGCGCTGCCAGTATTCCCGCATGAAAGTCTTGGGCGTCAGGCCGCCCAGCAGGGCCAGGGGCTGGTTGATGTCGATGGGTGCATGCATGGCAGGTGACAGGTGTCCGGAGAAAAAAGATCAGGATAGATCGGCAAAGCGGTTCTTGAGTTGATATAGCGCATCCAGCGCCTCGCGCGGCGTCAGGGCATCGGGGTCGAGTGCCGCCAGTTCGTCGTGCAGTGCCTGCAGGGCGGGGGCCACGGGCTCGCTTGCTGCCGTTGCCTGAGGCGCGGCAAACAGGCCCAGTTGTGGCGAGGGCGCGCCCTGGTTTTCAAGCTTTTCGAGTTCGCGGGCTGCCATGCGGATGACGGGTTGGGGAATGCCGGCCCGCTGGGCAACCTGGATGCCGTAGCTGCGGCTGGCCGGGCCTTCGCGCACCTCATGCAGAAAGACGATGCCGCTGCCTGATTCTGCCGCGGCCAGGTGGATGTTGGCCGCCAGGGGCTGTTCCGCAGGCAGGCGCGTCAGTTCGAAATAGTGGGTGGCAAACAGGGTCAGGGCCTGGTTGTGTGCCAGCAGCCGCCAGGCAATTGCCCACGCCAGCGACAGGCCGTCGTAGGTCGAGGTGCCGCGACCGATCTCATCCATCAGGACCAGACTGTTGGGGGTGCTGGCAGCGAGAATGGCAGCCGCCTCGGTCATTTCCATCATGAAGGTGGAGCGACCACCGGCCAGATCATCGGCAGCACCGATGCGGGTGAAAATACGGTCGATGCGGCCGATGCGGGCCTGCTGCGCGGGGACGAAGCTGCCCGTGCGCGCCAGCAGCGCGATGAGTGCAATCTGGCGCATGTAGGTCGATTTACCCCCCATGTTGGGGCCGGTGATCAGCAGCATGCGACGGGTGTTGTCGAGTGTGCAGTGATTTGGTGTGAATCGCTCGATGCTGAGTTCGACCACCGGATGCCGGCCACTGACAATGTGGATGCCGGCCTGTTCGTCAAGTTCGGGTGCGACCCAGCCGTGTGTGCGTGCATGCTCGCCCAGTGCTGCCAGGGTGTCGAGTTCGGCCATCGCCGTGGCGGCAGCCGACAGGTCCGGTACATGCTGTGCCAGTGCGTCGAGCAGTTGCTCGAACAGCCATTTTTCGCGTGCCAGGGCGCGGTCCTTGGCGGACAGCACCTTGTCCTCCCAGCTTTTCAGCTCGGGCGTGATGTAGCGTTCGGCATTCTTGAGCGTCTGCCGCCGTCGGTAGTCATCAGGCACCTTGTCGGTCTGGCCGCGCGTGACTTCGATGAAAAAGCCATGCACCCGGTTGTACTCGACCCGCAGGTTGGAGATGCCGGTGCGTTCGCGCTCGCGCGCCTCGATCTGCAGCAGGAAGTCGCCATTGTCGGCCGCCAGCGTGCGCAGTTCATCCAGCTCGGCATCGTAGCCGGTGGCGATCACTCCGCCATCGCGGATCAGCAGGGCGGGCTCTTCGGCGATCGAGGCCGCCAGCAGGGTAGCCAGGGCCGGATCCAGCGCCAGTGGCTGGCAAAGCTGGGTCAGGCGGGCATCGGCGGTTGAGCCGTTAGCCGCATCGATATGGCGCAGCAACCCATGCAATGCGGGTAGCGTATGGAGCGCATCGCGCAGACTGGCCAGTTCGCGGGGACGGGCGGCGCGCAATGCCAGGCGGCTGGAGATCCGCTCCAGATCCGGCATGCGCCGCAATGCGTCCTGCAGCAGGTCAAGGCTGCCGGCCGTGCCGTGCTGCAGGCTGTATTCATGGTGTTGCAGCAGGGTGGCGATGACCTGCTGGCGCGCCTGTACAGGCGCGTTGTCCCGCAAGGGGTGGTGTAGCCAGCGGCGCAGCATGCGGCTGCCCATGGGCGTGCGGCAGTGGTCGAGGATAGAGAACAGGGTAGGCGCTTCTTCGCCCTGCAGGGTCAGCGTCAGTTCCAGGTTGCGCCGGGTGACGGGGTCGAGAATGACGTACTGACCGGCCCGGTCGGAACTCAGCGTCTGGATATGGCTCAGTGTCTGCGACTGGGTCCGTGCTGCATAGCGCAACAGGGCACCGGCCGCACATACGGCGACCGGCATGTCACCCACATCGAAGCTGTCCAGGCTGTCGAGTCCGAAATGCACCAGCAGATGGCTGCGGGCATTGTCGGCCTCGAAATGCCAGTCGGGGGCGCGGCTGCGGGCGCCATCGAGATCGATGGGCAGTTCCAGACTGTCGGGCAGCACGACTTCGGCCGGATCGATGCGGTGCAGTTCGGAGTCGAGCAGCGCCAGCGTGCATTCGGTCAGGCGGAATTCGCCGCTGGCCAGGTTGAGCCATGCCAGCCCGACCGGTGTGTTTTCCGGAGACTGGCGTGCGCTGCGGCGTCCGACCTGCAACGCAGCCAGTACGCGGTCGGCCTTGGCCGGCAGCAGGGCTTCGTCGGTCAGCGTGCCGGGCGTGACGATGCGTACGATCCTGCGTTCGACAGGGCCTTTGCTGGCCGCTGGATCGCCGATTTGCTCGCAGATGGCGACCGATTCTCCGGCGACCACCAGCCGGCCAAGGTATTGCTCGAGGGCATGTACCGGCACACCTGCCATGGGGATGGGAACGCCATTGGAGGTGCCGCGCTTGGTCAGGGTGAGATTGAGCAGGCGCGAGGCCCGTTCGGCATCTTCATAGAACAGCTCGTAGAAGTCGCCCATGCGATAGAGCAGCAGCAGAGGGCCTGCTTCCTCCTTGAGACGAAGGTATTGCTGCATCATCGGGGTATGGCCGGACAGGTCTGCTTTACTCATTCAGGTCAATTGCGTGTTGGGTGGTGGCGCATGGATTGCGCAACCACTCGTGTGGGTACGATAACCGGCGATTATACGGACATTGCCTGTCCGAACCCCGCTCAGGCCGGATGAATCATGGCCGTACGGCGGGCCTCGCAAATGGCCGCGTGATGATGATCGGCCCATTCCACCAATCGCTGCATGGGCTCAAGGAACGAGCGTCCGAGGTCAGTCAGTGCATATTCCACGCGAGGAGGCACTTCTGCATACAGCGTGCGACTGACGAAACCATCATATTCAAGGCGTTTGAGCGTACGCGACAGCATCTGGCGCGAGATATCGCCGATTTCCCGATTCAACTCATTGAAACGCAGTGTGCGCTGCGCCAACGCCTCCAGAATCAGGAGGCTCCATTGATCACCGATCCGGTCGAGTACATCGCGGATCGGACAGGGCTGGTCGAAACTGGGCAATTCGGACGTGGACATGAGTGTCATGAGGTGGACGAGGGAAAAGGTCAGTATGCAGGTACCAGGTCACACAGTGATGACTTCTTGTGGCTGCTGTCGTTCTACTGTAGCATCGCTTATCTCATTGGTCTATTTTGTAGACCTTGTTTTGACATATGATTTCAAGGAGTCTGGAGCATGGCACATATCGCATTGATCGGCGCATCGGGGCGGGCAGGGGCGCGTATTCTCAAGGAGTTGTCGGATCGTGGACATACGATTACCGCCATCGCGCGCCATCCCGAGAAAATCGCTGCGCTGCCAGGGGTGGCTGCACGGCAGGGGGATGCGCAGGATCGTGTGGAGTTGGCTCAACTGCTGCAGGGACACGATGCCGTTGTCAGTGCCGTGATGTTCGGTCAGTCGAACCCTGAAGTGCTGATCGGTGCGGTCAAGGAAGCGGGTGTGCCGCGTTATCTGGTTGTAGGTGGAGCGGGCAGTCTGGAGGTTGCTCCGGGCCAGCGTCTGATCGACCAGCCTGATTTTCCTGAGGCCTATCGTCCCGAAGCCTCTCGTGGTGCCGCTTTCCTGGCACGCCTGAAGGAAGAGCCTGATCTGGACTGGACTTTTCTGTCGCCATCGGCGGAGTTCGTGCCGGGTGAGCGCACCGGAAAATTTCGTCTCGAAAATGATGCGTTGCTGGTCGGGAAAGAGGGGAGCCGCATTTCTTTCGAGGACTACGCCGTTGCCATGGTGGATGAAATCGAAAAGCCGGCGCATTCGCGCCGCCGCTTTACCGTCGGCTATTGATATCGGGAGGCAGGCCGCACCTGTCGTGGCCGCCAAGCCGCGGCAGGATAGATAGGCTGCTTTGAATTGACATCCTACCTAACGATAGGTAGCATTCGGCCTCTTGTATGTAAATCGCCGACATGGCGTACATGGTTGAAACAGGAAGGGCAAGGCATGAAAACCGTCGCAGCAGGCGCTGGAGCGCGTCCACTGTCGCTTGGCACATCAATGATTCTTTTGCTGGCCTTGCTGACGGCACTGGATGCGATGGCGATCGATATGTATCTGCCAGGCATGCCGGCCATTGCCGAGGATTTCGGCGTGTCGGCAGGCAAGGCGCAACAGACGCTGTCTGTATTTCTGATCGGATTGGCGATCGGTCAGGGGCTCTATGGACCGTTGCTGGATCGTTATGGCCGGCGTCTGCCGCTGCTGGTGGGCGTGCTGGTCTTTGCCCTGGGGTCGGCGCTGGCAGCTCTGGCTCCCAGCATCGAATGGCTGATGGCAGCCCGTTTCCTGCAGGCACTGGGCGCGGCCGCAGGTCTGGTGGCACCCCGTGCCGTGGTGGCGGATTGTTGTACGACGCTGGAAGCTGCACGGATTTTTTCGCTGTTGATGCAGGTCATGATGATCGCACCCATCCTCGCGCCTTTGCTGGGCAGCCAGTTGCTGGGATTTGGCGGATGGCGCGCCATTTTCTGGGCATTGGCGGGATTGTCGGTTCTGGGACTTATATGGACATGGCGAGCCTTGCCGGAAACCCTGGCACCATCGGCACAGGTGGCGTTGCAGCCCGGCCCGCTATTGCGTACATGGCTGCAGCAACTGGGCAATCGGGTCTTCATGGCCTATGTGCTGGCGGGCGGCTTTGTCCTCAGTTCGCTGTTTGCCTATATCAGTGGCGCGGCATTTATCTTCAGTGGGCATTTCGCCCTGACGCCTGCGCAGTTCAGCTATCTGTTTGCTGCCAATTCCCTGAGCCTGGTGGCAGGGGGGCAGATCTGCAACGTCCTGTTGCGAAGGGGCGTTCGAGAGCAGCGGATCCTGTATCTCGGTCTGGCCGTGCACACGATGGCGGGCCTGGCGCTCTGGGGCGCGGTGCAGGCCGGAGCAGCGACGCTGGGCGTGTACATCGCTTTCATTGCCTTGGCGATAGGTGCGCTGGGGTTGGTGTTCGGCAATCTGACGGCATTGACCATGGCCAGCGCAGGGCCGCAGGCAGGCATGGCCTCGGCGCTGATGGGGATGGTGCAGTATCTGATGTCGGCATTGGTCGGTTACGGTCTCAGCATGGCACCGTCCGGGCCGGGGGCCTTGCCGGTGGTCATTGCCCTGTGTGGTGCCCTTGCTTTCGCATTGTGTCTTCGGGGACGACGGGAGGGGTGACTGCGGCCCCGCCCATGCCGTGGGTACAATGCATTTCTTTGTACTGGAGGGGCGATGTTTCGATGGCTGGCAGGTCGTGGTGCGACATCGCGTGATACGGCATTGCAGCAGGCACGCATCGAGGATGCGGCCTGGCAGGCTGCATGTGCGGCGTTGCCATTCCTCGCGGGGCTGAGCGCCGAAGAGGATGCCAGTCTGAGGGCCCGGGCAGCCTGGCTGCTGGCCAGCAAAACCTTCAGCGGTGCACATGGCATGGTGATCACCGACGACATCATGCTGTCGATCGCCATTCAGGCCGCATTGCCCATTCTGGCGCTGGATCCTGCATGGTACGAAGGCTGGGTCGAGATCATCGTTTATCCAGGCGGCTTCATGATTCCACGTCGTGAGCAGGAAGACAGCGGCGTGGTGCACGAGTACCTGCAGGAAGCCTCGGGCGAGGCCTGGGAGGGCGGCCCGGTCATCCTGTCCTGGGAAGATGCGGGGCCAGGACAGGCGCTGCGTGACAATGTGGTCATCCATGAGTTCGCGCACAAGCTGGATCTGCGCAGTGGCGACATGGAGGGGATGCCCAGCCTGGTGGGGACGGGCATTTCGCCTGCGGTCTGGCAGCAGACCCTGCAACAGGCTCTGGATGCTTTTGAGACGGCAGTCCTGCAGGTCGAGGCCGCCATTCCTCCGGACATGGACCCGGAGTCGGAGGACGCGTTTCCATGGTACGCCAGCCTCCCCATGGATCCCTATGCTGCAACGGACGAGGCGGAGTTCTTTGCGGTCAGTTCCGAAGTGTTCTTCGCTGACCCTGCGCCATTGGCCGACTGGTTTCCCGGCTGGTATGCACTGCTCTCGAAATTCTATCGGCAGGACCCGTTGGCACGGTTGCCGCAAACGTGATAATTGGCAATAAATAGAAATTTTGATGTCATCAATGGCCTGTTTCGTTGCCATTCCATATCCTGTGCACGTCGTTTTTTTACCAATTTTCCTATTATCGATAACGACATAACCTTATGAAACACCTTCGTGTTAGCATCTGCCCCCAGTAGCTCGCATGACAATAGGATGAAGCATCATGAAGCAGGTTCGGGGTTTGGATGGCTTTTTGCGTAATGTCACGATACGCGCACTGGTTCTTTTTATTCTGCTGTTGATCAGCGTATTGGTTCTGGCATTATCGGCTCTTGGTATCAGTGCACTCAATAACGCCGGCAGAGTGCTCGATGGAAGCCATATTTACCTCATGGAAGTGGCAGAATTGGGCAAGAGCAATGACCAGTTCATGCGGGCCCGGTTGCGACTGGGACGGCAGTACGAGCATGTGCAGGCAGGGCGGACCGAGCAGGCGCGTGCCGAGGGCGACAGTGTGCGGGTTGCCGTCGAAGCTTCGCGCCAGAGTTTTCAGCGGTTTCAGGATCTGGCTGCGCGCCAGCAGCGCTTCACGCAGGAGGCCAGCCAGTTGGGCGATGCGTTCAAGGCAGTCTTCGACCAGGGGGTTGAGCCACTGGGGCAGTTCCTGGCGCGAGGCGACCAGGAGGGCTTTCGCAAGCATAATGTGGAAGTGATGGTCAACCTGAGTCGGGCCTTCGAGCAGCGCATCGGTGCCTACATCGATGCCATCGAGAAATACGAAGTCGAACAGATTGCACAGGCCAGCGAGGATCGGCAGCGGGCCATTACCGCCATGCTGTCAGTACTGGGTTTCTGCCTGCTGGTCGTGCTGTTGGCTGATCGCTATGTCGTCAAGTATGTGCGCCGGCCTCTTGATGAGCTGCGCGGACATTTTCAGCGCATTGCCGCAGGCGACCTGACTGGGCGGATCGAACTGTTCGGGCGCAATTGTGTGGGGCGCATCATCCCCTTTCTGCGCGATATGCAGGGCAACCTGATCCGTACCGTAGGTACCGTGCGACAGGGTGTGGATGAGATCCACACAGGTGCTCGCGAGATTGCGATGGGCAACACAGACCTCTCGAGTCGTACCGAGCAGCAGGCCGCCTCGCTTGAAGAAACGGCTGCCAGCATGGAAGAGTTGGCCTCTACGGTGCGTCATAGTGCCGACAATGCGGTGCAGGCCAATCATATGGCGACGACTGCCGGCCAGGTAGCAGAGCGCGGCGGGCAGGCACTCGAGCAGGTGGTACAGACCATGGCCGAAATTTCCGGCAGTTCCAAGCGGATCGGCGAAATTGTCGGCGTCATCGACAGCATTGCCTTCCAGACCAATATCCTGGCGCTCAATGCTGCCGTCGAGGCTGCCCGCGCTGGAGAGCAGGGCAGGGGTTTCGCGGTGGTGGCCAGCGAGGTTCGTGCATTGGCACAGCGCAGCGCCAATGCTGCGCGTGAGATCAAGGAACTGATCGGGTCATCGGTGGCGACGGTCGACAACGGTGCGCGCCTGGTGGAGTCCACGGGCCGGACCATGGACGAACTGTTCAAGGCTGTACGCGATGTCAACGGCCTGGTAAGCGAAATGGCAGCGGCTGCCAAGGAACAATCCAGCGGCATCGAGCAAGTCAACCTTGCGGTTGGGCAGATGGATCAGGTTACGCAGCAGAATGCGGCACTGGTCGAGCAGTCCGCTGCGGCTGCCAGTTCCCTGGAGCAGCAGGCTGATCAGTTGCAGCAGTCTGTCGCGGTGTTCCGATTGCCCGAAGGTGGGCAGATCATCGATATGGAAGATGATGTCGGGACGGCAGCCCTGGCTGCCGGGCGGCGCGCATTGGGCTGAGGTATTGCGCCGATAAGCGGTTGGGCCAGAGGCGGCCTCCAGCACTGGGGGCCGTTCAGGCCGGAGGCGTGTCCGGCGTACCGAGCAGATCGGTTGGGAAGAGTTCGAACTGGCTGTCCAGGTCGGCACGCAGGCCGCAGCCCACCATGACAGGTTCCTGAACAGTGCAGCAGCAAGGCAATACTTCGCTGGGGCCGACAAAGGCCAGGGGCTTTTCCTGGTAGCTGACCCGGCCTTCCAGCAGGGTCAGGCGGCACATGCCGCAGTAGCCACTGCGGCATTGGTACTCGACATCAT
This sequence comes from Corticimicrobacter sp., assembly GCF_040137905.1. Taxonomy (NCBI): domain Bacteria; kingdom Pseudomonadati; phylum Pseudomonadota; class Betaproteobacteria; order Burkholderiales; family Alcaligenaceae; genus Corticimicrobacter; species Corticimicrobacter sp. The sequence continues at coordinate 42,500 of NZ_JBEFDG010000068.1, read as the reverse complement.
GGCCGGTGCGCTCCAGGCCTTCCAGCAAGGTTTCCCCTTCGCGCAGCGTGAATTGCTTGTCCCAAGTGGTGACAAGTGGCGTCATAGCTCGAAGTCATTCAGATCATCGGCCGAAACCTCGGCGTCGATCTGGCCCACCAGGTACGAACTCAGTTCCACTTCCTGGGGCGCGACCTGCACGGTATCGGAGGCCAGCCAGGTATTGATCCAGGGAATGGGATTGTGCTTGACCTGCTCGAAGGCAGGCTTCAGACCCACCGCCGTCATGCGGATGTTGGTGATGTACTCGACGTACTGACTGAGGATGTCTTTGTTCAGGCCGATCATGGAGCCATCGCGGAACAGGTATTCCGCCCACTGCTTTTCCTGGATCGCTGCCTGCTTGAACATCTCGAAGCAGGCCTGATCAACTTCCTGGGCCACCTTGGCGAATTCGGGATCATCCTGGCCCGAGCGCATGATGTTCAGCAGGTGCTGGGTGCCGGTCAGGTGCAGTGCCTCGTCGCGTGCGATCAGGCGGATGATCTTGGCATTGCCTTCCATCAGCTTGCGCTCTGCAAAGGCGAACGAGCAGGCGAAGCTCACGTAGAAGCGGATGGCCTCGAGAATGTTCACATTCATCAGGCACAGGTACATCTTCTTCTTGAGTTCGTACTCGCTCACGCGTCGCGTCTCGCCGTTGATGACGTGTTCGCCCGCACCCAACTGCGAATACAGCATGGTGTCGTGGATCAGTTCATCGTAGTACGACGATATATCGCTGGCGCGCAGCCTGATTTGCTCATTGCGCATGATGTCGTCGAAAATGATCGACGGATCATTGACGATGTTGCGGATGATGTGCGTGTACGAGCGCGAATGGATCGTTTCAGAAAATGCCCAGGTCTCGATCCAGGTTTCCAGCTCCGGCAGCGACACCAGCGGCAGGAACGCCACGTTGGGGCTGCGTCCCTGGATGGAGTCGAGCAGTGTCTGGTACTTCAGGTTACTGATGAAAATATGCTTTTCGTGATCCGGCAGATTCTGGTAGTCGATACGATCCTGGGAGATATCGACTTCCTCCGGTCGCCAGAAGAATGAAAGCTGCTTTTCGATCAGCTTCTCGAAGATCGGGTATTTCTGCTGGTCGTAGCGCGCCACGTTGACCGGCTGGCCGAAGAACATCGGCTCCTTGAGCTGGTCATTGTCGGTCTTGGAAAAAATGCTGTATGCCATGATGGTGTACGCCTTCCGTCAGATCTTGCACGCGCCGCCTGCGCAGCCGTCGTCCTCGACTTCGCCATGGACGTCTTCGGCGCCATCGCGCGTGTTGTGGTAGTACAGCGTCTTGACGCCGTACTTGTAGGCCTGCAGCAGATCCTTGAGCAGTTGCTTCATGGGGACGCGGCCGCCTTCGAAGCGCTGCGGATCATAGTTGGTGTTGGCCGAGATCGACTGGTCCACGAATTTCTGCATGACGCCCACCAGCTTGAGGTAGCCGTCATTGCTGGGAATCTTCCAGAGCAGTTCGTACTGGTCCCTGAGACGCTCGAACTCGGGTACCACCTGCCGCAGGATACCGTCCTTGGACTGCTTGACCGATACCAGGCCCCGGGGCGGCTCGATGCCGTTGGTGGCATTGGCGATCTGGCTGGAGGTCTCGGAAGGCATCAGGGCCGTCAGTGTGGAGTTGCGCAGGCCATGGGCCAGGATCTCGGCGCGCAGGGCTTCCCAGTCCAGGTGCAGCGGTTCGGCGCAGATGGTATCGATATCCTTCTTGTAGGTATCGACGGGCAGCAGGCCGGCTGCGTAGGTGGTTTCGTCGAAAGCCTTGCAGGGGCCGTATTCGCGGGCAAGCTGGACCGAGGCCTTGAGCAGGTAGTACTGGATGGCTTCGAAGGTGCGATGCGTCAGGCCCAGGGCCGAGCCGTCGGAATAACGGGTGCCGTTCTTGGCCAGGTAGTAGGCATAGTTGATCACGCCCACGCCGAGCGAGCGGCGCTTTTCGGTAGCATTGAGCGCTGCCTTGACCGGATAGTCCTGATAGTCGAGCAGGGCATCGAGTGCGCGCACGATCAGGTCGGACAGGCCTTCGAGTTCATCCAGTGATTCGAGTGCCCCCAGGTTGAAGGCCGACAGCGTGCACAGGGCAATCTCGCCCTCTGCATCGTTGATGTCGTCCAGCGGCTTGGTGGGCAGGGCGATTTCCATGCACAGGTTGGACTGGCGCACGGGGGCCTTGTCCGGATTGAACGGGCTGTGCGTGTTGCAGTGGTCGACGTTCTGGATGTAGATGCGGCCGGTGCTGGCGCGCTCCTGCATCATCAGCGAGAACAGTTCGACGGCCGGCAGGCTGCGCTTGCGGATGGCCGGATCCTGTTCGTACTGCGAATACAGGCGCTCGAACGCATCCTGGTCGGCAAAGAAGGCATCGTACAGGCCGGGTACGTCATGCGGCGAGAACAGCGTAATGTTCTGGCCCTTGATCAGGCGCTGGTACAGCAGACGGTTGATCTGCACGCCGTAGTCGAGGTGACGGATGCGGTTTTCCTCGACGCCGCGGTTGTTCTTGAGTACCAGCAGCGACTCGACTTCCAGATGCCACAGCGGATAGAACAGTGTGGCCGCGCCGCCCCGGACGCCGCCTTGAGAGCAGGACTTGACCGCCGCCTGGAACATCTTGAAGAAGGGCAGACAGCCGGTGTGCTGCGCCTCGCCGCCCCGGATTTCGCTGCCGACGGCGCGGATGCGCCCGCCGTTGATGCCGATGCCGGCACGTTGCGACACATAGCGCACGATGGCGCTGGTGGTGGCATTGATGCTGTCGAGGCTGTCGCCGCACTCGATCAGGACGCACGAGCTGAACTGGCGCGTGGGCGTGCGCACCCCCGACATGATCGGCGTCGGCAGCGAGATCTTGAATTGCGATACGGCGTCATAGAAACGCTTGACGTAGGCCAGCCGGGTTTCTGCCGGATACTTGGCGAACAGGCACATCGCCACCAGGATATAGAGAAACTGGGGGCTTTCGTAGATGTGCTTGGTGACGCGGTTCTGGACCAGGTACTTGCCCTCGAGCTGCTTGACGGCCGCGTACGAGAAGTTCATGTCGCGCCAGTGGTCGAGGTAGTCGTTCAGCTCGTCGAACTCGGCGCGGCTGTAGTCGGCCAGCAGGTGTGGATCGTATTTGCCCAGCTCGGTCAGGCGCTGGACGTGGTCATACAGGTGCGGTGGTTCGAATTGACCATAGGCGATCTTGCGCAGGTGGAAGATCGCCAGGCGCGCGGCCAGATACTGATAGTCGGGCGTTTCTTCGGAGATCAGGTCGGCTGCCGACTTGATGATGGTTTCGTGAATGTCGTCGGTACGGATGCCGTCGTAGAACTGGATATGCGATCGCAGTTCGACCTGCGAGACGGAGACATTGTTGAGATCCTTGGCGGCCCAGTCGATGACGCGATGAATCTTGTCGAGCTCGATCGGCTCCAGACGGCCGTCGCGCTTGGTGACTTTCATCGTCTCGTATTTGGTCATGGCAAAAACCTTTTGCTGTGCGTGAATAGAGGTGACTCCACAAATAGCGACGACTCCACGGACAGTGGTGGTCCCACAAGCGCCGTACCGGGCGCAACGCACCGGATGGCCGGGCGGTCCCTGGGGGGAGCTGTCTGGATGATTCGTGGAATTAACTACATGTAGAGGCGTGTTGATAGTCTGGGCCATATATATGGTAGATATCAATCACCCTGTGATGAGCCGGAGTGTACTCTTTTCAAGGCGTGATGCGTAGTCCTTGAAAAGGTCGAACTTATATGCACCTAATTCCCGAGAATAGGGTGGAACAGGAAGCGTCGCCACTTTGCCCTGTAAATACGCCGCGTGTTATCCCTGGTGTTTTAAATGCATCTTTTTGTAAGGGTGGCGACATTCCCACAGGTGTTACTGACGGGCGCTGCGCAGATTTGGGGGAGCGACACGGGCGTGACTGGCGCGCCAGGGATTGATGTCCAGACCGCCACGCCGGGTATAGCGCGCATACACGAACAGTTCATCGGGATGGCAATGGGCCATGATATCGCCGTAGATCTGTTCCACGCACAGCTCGTGGAAGCCGGTGTGCAGGCGGAACGAGACGATGTAGCGCAGCAGGCTGGCATGGTCGATCTGGTGTCCCCGGTAATGGATTTCCACATGGCCCCAGTCGGGCTGGCCGGTCACCGGGCAATTCGAGCGCAGCAACCGCGAATACATCCGCTCTTCCAGGTGAGGTGCTTCCGGCAGGCACTGCAGCAGGGTGGGAGCCGGGTGGTAGTCGTGGATGTCGATGTCGAGCAGGTCCAGGCACAGGCCATCCGGTTCTGCAATGCGTGTCTGAGTCAGCGTGTCCTGCAAGAGCAGGCGGACCTCGACCGGGCCGCCTGCTCTTGCGCTGAGATCCTGGCGCAGGTGGCCGAGTACGGTGTCGGCGTCGGCAAAGCGTGTCTGGTTGAACGAGTTCAGGTAGAGCTTGAACGTCTTGGACTCGATCAGGCAGGGCGTGTCGCAGGGAAAGTCGAATTCGGCCAGGGCCACGACGGGTTTGCCGCGTGCGTTGAGCCAGGACAGTTCGTAAGCGTTCCAGATATCACTGCCATGGAATGTCGGCGACTCATCCAGTCCGATGTGACGGCGGCCCTCTACACGCGGAATGGCCTGCAGGATGTCGGGCTGGTATTGGTCGGGGTAGTGCACCGTGCGGCCCAGTGCGGACAGATGTGTCGTCATGATGTCGGGGTTGCCTGAATGCGGATGCGGTGATTGTAGGGGATCGCCGATTTCATATGCCGGACAGTGCTTTTCATAATACGAAAAGTCATGTTGCACAGCAACGCAGTCCGGTTTCATAGGTTGCATTTTCTTTTCGTATCGTGAAAATAATTTCTTATTTAATTGATAATAAAGAATTAAATTTATTGTCTTGTATAAGACATAAGTGTTTATTGCTGCGCAACATAGGCATACACTGTTTCTCAACAGATGGGCACACATTGGCCCACATACAGATTTCCTTCCTGTCATTACTGGAGACGATGCCATGAGCAATACCCGTGAAACCGAAATCCGCAATCTGCAGAAGAAGTGGGCCGAGGACCCCCGCTGGCAGGGGATCAAGCGTGGCTACAGCGCCGAGGACGTGATCCGCCTGCGCGGTTCGCTGCCGATCGAGCATACGCTGGCCCGCCGTGGCGCCGAGAAACTCTGGAAATTGCTGCATACCGAGCCCTTCATCAATTCGCTGGGGGCACTGACCGGCAACCAGGCCATGCAGCAGGTCAAGGCGGGTCTCAAGGCAATCTACCTGTCGGGCTGGCAGGTGGCGGGCGATGCCAATCTGGCGGGCGAGATGTATCCTGACCAGTCGCTCTATCCAGCCAACTCGGTGCCCCAGGTGGTGCGCCGCATCAACAATACCTTGCAGCGTGCCGACCAGATCCAGTGGTCGGAAGGCCGCAACCCTGGTGATGAGGGCTATCTCGATTTCTTTGCGCCCATCGTGGCCGATGCCGAGGCAGGTTTCGGTGGTGTCCTCAATGCCTACGAGCTGATGAAGGCCATGATCGAGGCGGGGGCTTCGGGGGTGCATTTCGAGGATCAGTTGGCCTCGGTCAAAAAGTGTGGCCACATGGGTGGCAAGGTGCTGGTGCCGACCCGCGAAGCGGTGTCAAAGCTGATTGCCGCACGCCTGGCTGCCGATGTGCTGGATGTGCCCACCTTGTTGCTGGCGCGTACCGATGCCGATGCGGCCGATCTCGTGACCAGTGATGTGGATGAAAACGACCAGCCTTTCCTGACCGGTGAGCGGACTGTGGAAGGTTTCCATCGGACCCGCGCGGGTATCGAACAGGCGATTTCTCGTGGCCTGGCGTATGCGCCCTATGCCGATCTGATCTGGTGCGAAACGGCTACGCCCAACCTGGAGTATGCCCGCCAGTTTGCCGATGCCATCCATCGCCAGTTTCCGGGCAAGCTGCTGGCCTATAACTGCTCGCCGTCGTTCAACTGGAAGAAAAATCTCGACGATGCCACCATTGCCAAGTTCCAGCGCGAGCTGGGTGCCATGGGCTATAAGTACCAGTTCATCACGCTGGCCGGTTTCCACGCGCTCAACTATGGCATGTTCGACCTGGCGCATGGCTATGCGCGTCGCCAGATGAGCGCCTTTGTCGAGTTGCAGCAGAAGGAATTCGATGCGGCCGAACGTGGCTTTACCGCCGTCAAGCATCAGCGCGAAGTTGGGACCGGCTACTTTGATGTCGTGACCCAGACCATCGAGGGGGGGCGTTCGTCGACCACGGCACTGACCGGCTCGACCGAAGAGGCCCAGTTCGAGGCTGCTGCCATCGCCTGACGGCGCAGCGCCCGCAGTAGCGTAGTCGGTACTTGTCCAGGTGCCGCCCGTCTTCCAGGCTGGGTGTGGCGCATATGGAACCACCCGTCCCAGGACGGGTGGTTTTTTGCTTTTGTAGCCCAAGTGTATTGATGCGTGTCAATCTTGAGATGCATCAAATCGGCAGGGCAGCATTGATTTATGATGCTCATCATGAGTTCTGCACCTATTTCTTCCGAGCCGGAAGCGACTGCCCCAAGGGCGTCCTTTCTCGAGGGCCTGTTCAAGGCGGGGGAACGCCTGTCTCCGGAGTCCCGCCTCGAGCGGCGTCGCATGCTGGCCAAGTTGGGGCTGGCCTGGCTGATGATGATGCAGGTCAGTACGCTGGCCCTGCCTGGCTATCTGCGCAGCAGTTCGATGGCCGAGGAAACGCTGATCACGCTCGACTGGGCGATCTATCTGATGAACTGGGCCAGTCTGGTCATGACGCTGCCGGTCGTGCTCTATTCGGCGCTGCCGATCTGGCGCGGTGCGTTTGTCGCATTGCGCAATGGTCGGATGGGCATGGACGTGCCGGTGGCGCTGGGGATCGTGGCGGCCTTTTTTCCGAGTGCCTATGCCACCTGGACTCAGAATGGCCACGTCTATTTCGACTCCGTCGTCATGTTCGTATCATTCCTGCTGACGGCCCGCTATCTCGAACTGGCGGCGCGGCAGTCCTGTGAAGGGCTGCGCCTGCCCGCCGACATTCAGGTGCGTCGCCGCATGGAGGCCCAGGCGGATCGCATCGCAGGGGTTTTTGTGACGCTGCAGATATCCATTACCCTGATAGTGGCACTGGTCTGGTGGCAGCTCGATCCAGCCCAGGTCCTGCCGATCAGCGTGGCATTGCTGGTCATGAGCTGTCCCTGTGCCCTGGCGATGGCCGTGCCGACCGCCATGGCAGCAGGCGACGCCACGGTGGCGCGCATCGGCGGGCTGGGCGAAAGCCAGTTGCAGGCCTATTATGCGCGGGTGCGCCGTGTGGCCAACCAGAACCTCTACGGCTCGCTGGCATGGCACCTGCTGGCATTGCCCCTGGCTGCCATGGGCTGGGTTGCGCCCTGGCTGGCGGCGCTCAGCATGCTGCTGTCGTCCCTGGCCGTGGTTATCAATGCCTGGCGCCTGAGCTGGCGATCGCAGACGGCTACGCTGGGTGTCGCAAAGGCCCTGGCGTGATGCTCTGTGCGGTATCGTGCGTGTGCTATTCTTTACGCTCGATTCATGCGCAAGGCATGAACAGGCAAGCGGTATTTTGTGACCAAAAACAACGAATCTGTTGTTCGAAATAGGGGAGCGCAATGGAAATTCTGTACCTGTTGCTGCCCATTTCCATGGGATTCGTGCTGTTGATCGGCGGGGCGCTCTGGTGGGCGATCTTCTCCGGCCAGTTCGAAGGCACCGATAATGCCGCGCAATCCGTCCTGCTGGACGATGACAAGCCATCCGATACGCCTTCAGAGTCTCCGGAGCAGACTGACGGGCGTTGATATAGGTCAACACAATAGCGGGTGCTTATAGGCAAAATAGCATCCGTAAATTTGTGTTCCTTAATAGGGGATGGACCATGAGTGATCGCGCGGTAAGCGCAAATATTGCGGATACCTTTAATTACAAGGTAGTCCGGCAATTTGCCATCATGACGGTGGTGTGGGCGGTTGTTGGTTTGCTTGTGGGGGTCATTATTGCCGCCCAACTGATCTGGCCTGCACTCAACTTCGATACGCCCTGGCTGACCTATGGTCGCCTGCGGCCGCTGCATACCAATGCAGTGATTTTTGCGTTCGGCGGCAGTGCACTGTTCGCAACGTCGTACTACGTGGTACAGCGCACCTGTCAGGCGCGGCTGTTCTGCGACAAGCTGGCGGCCTTTACCTTCTGGGGCTGGCAAGCCGTCATCGTGGCAGCCGCCATTTCCCTGCCCATGGGTTACACCAGCAGCAAGGAATACGCTGAGCTCGAATGGCCTATCGACATCCTGATCACGCTGGTCTGGGTGTCCTATGCGATCGTGTTCTTCGGTACCATCGTCAAGCGCAAGGCGCGCCACATCTATGTGGCCAACTGGTTCTATGGTTCGTTCATCCTGACCATCGCCATTCTGCACATCTTCAATAACCTGGAAGTGCCCTGGGGCTGGTTCAAGTCCTACTCGGCCTATCCCGGCGTGCAGGATGCCATGGTGCAGTGGTGGTATGGCCACAACGCCGTGGGCTTTTTCCTGACCACCGCGTTCCTGGGCATGATGTACTACTTCGTGCCGAAGCAGGCTGATCGTCCGATCTATTCGTATCGCCTCTCCATCGTCCACTTCTGGGCGCTGGCCTTCACCTACATGTGGGCCGGTCCGCATCACCTGCACTACACCTCGTTGCCTGACTGGGTCCAGTCGTTGGGCATGGTGTTCTCGCTGATCCTGCTGGCTCCTTCCTGGGGCGGGATGATCAACGGCATCATGACGCTGTCCGGTGCCTGGCACAAGCTGCGCACCGATCCGATCCTCAAGTTCCTGGTGGTGTCGCTGTCCTTCTACGGTATGTCGACCTTCGAAGGTTCGATGATGTCGATCCGCACGGTCAACGCGCTGTCGCACTACACCGACTGGACAATCGGCCACGTGCACTCGGGTGCGCTCGGCTGGGTGGCCATGATCAGCTTCGGTTCGCTCTACTACGTGATCCCGCGCATGTTTGGTCGCGAAAAAATGTACAGCACCTCGCTGATCGAACTGCACTTCTGGGTTGCGACCATCGGTATCGTGCTTTATATCGCTGCAATGTGGATTGCCGGTGTGATGCAGGGTCTGATGTGGCGTGCTACCGAGCCTGACGGTACGCTGACCTACACCTTCGTCGAAGGCGTGAAGGCGACCTATCCGTTCTACCTGATTCGTCTGATGGGCGGTGTACTGTTCCTGACGGGTGCCCTGGTCATGGCCTGGAATACCTACAAGACGGCGATGGCTGGCAAGGCTATCGACAATCTCGAGATCCCGGATAGCCTGGCTGATCAGTCGAAGGCAAAGCCGGCTGCAGCAGCTTCTGTCGCGACAGCTCAAGTTTGAGGAAGAAAGGTCATGTCAGAAAAAAAATCCAAATTCTTTTCGCACGAAACGATTGAAAAGAACGTCGGCCTGATGATCGTTCTGAGCATCCTGGTCGTTGCCGTTGCTGGCTTGGTGCAGATCGTGCCGCTGTTCTTCCAGCATTCGACCACTACACCGACTCCGGGCGTCGAGCCCTACGAGCCGCTGCGCCTGCTGGGTCGGGATATCTATATCCGCGAAGGCTGTGTCGGCTGCCACTCGCAGCAGATCCGTGCACTGCGTGCCGAGGTTCAGCGCTATGGCGAGTTCTCGGTGGCAGGGGAGTCGGTCTACGACCACCCCTTCCTGTGGGGCTCCAAGCGTACCGGTCCCGATCTGGCCCGCGTGGGTGAGCGCTATTCCGATGAATGGCACCGCATTCACCTGCGCAATCCCCGTGCCGTGGTGCCCGAGTCGAACATGCCTGCCTATCCCTGGCTGCAGAACACGGCTCTGGATACCAGCGAGCTCCAGTCGCGCATGAATGCGCTGCGCTTCCTGGGCGTGCCCTACACCGAAGAACAGATTGCCGCGGCACCTGCTCAGGTTGATGGACAAGGCTATACGGAAGAGGACGCCCTGGTCGCATATCTCCAGGGGCTTGGGGTGGGCGTGCGTGACGCCCGTGAACAGGCAGCGCAGGCTGCTCAGCAATAACAGGATCTTTATATGAACGGCACTCTGAATGGCATCATGACTTTGGTCGGGCTGGTGTTCTTCATCGGCATCGTATGGTGGGCTTTTTCCAAGGGCCGCAAGAAGGCCAACGAAGAAGCAGCAATGCTGCCATTCGATCTGCCGGAAGAAGACTCCGTGGAACAAAAAGAAAGGAAGAACGGGCATGAATGATTATGTCAGCGGCTTTTGGGGATATTACGTTGGCGGCATTTCCCTGGCCGGTATTCTCTGGTGCGTCTGGCTGCTCTGGACGCAGCGCGCCTGGCTGGGCAAGCGACCGCCCAACACTGCTGAAAACACGGGCCACGAATGGGATGGTGTGGCCGAGCTGAACAACCCGGTGCCGCGCTGGTGGACCTGGATGTATCTGCTGATGTGTATTTTCGGCATTGGCTATCTGGTGCTCTACCCGGGCCTGGGCAGCTATGGCGGCTACTTGCAGCATACGCAGGCCAAGGAAGTCCAGGATGCTCTGGCTGCCGAGGCTGAGCGGGTTCGTCCGATCTATGCCAAGTTCGGTGCGATGGATGTCACCGAGATTGCCCAGGATCCGGATGCCATGGCCATTGGTCAGCGGTTGTTCCTGAATACCTGTGCACAGTGCCACGGTTCCGACGCACGCGGCAGCACCGGTTTTCCCAACCTGGCCAACGATGACTGGCAATATGGTGGCGACCCTGAGACCATCGTCCAGACCATCACCTATGGTCGCCATGGCATCATGGCACCGCTGGGTGAGGTGATCGACGGTGCAACGGCTGTGGATATCGCCAACTATGTGCGTTCCCTGTCTGGTCTGGCCCATGACCAACTGCGTGCCGTTCGCGGTGAGCGGGCTTTCATGGAAACCTGCGTGGCTTGCCACGGCGCAGATGCCAAGGGCAACCAGTTGCTGGGTGCGCCCAACCTGACGGACGATGTCTGGATCTTCGGTAGTTCCGAAGCCAAGATCGTCGAGGCGATCCAGAATGGCCGTACCAACCGCATGCCGGCGCACGAGAAGATCCTGACGCCCGAGCAGATCAAGATCCTGGCTGCCTGGGTCTGGAGCCGCCCGGACAATCCTGTGCCTCCTGTTGCGCAGCAGTAAACAGCAGGAAGGATCGCACCAGTCAGTGTGATCCTTGCCGCACCCTTTCCGAAGCGCGTATCATGAAGATATCGGCATCAGGGAACGGGGGCGGCGCTTTCGTTTCAACATGCACTTATTTGGGTGGTCAACATGGCAACAGTAAAAGCAACGAATCTGCAATCCGGCCCGTGGTGGCGTGAGCCCTGGCCCTGGTTCCTGATGGCGGGGCCGGCCATTGCGATCGTTGCCTGTGCCGTGACCATTACCCTGGCACTGCAGCAATTCAGTGATCAGCCTCTCAACGAAGGCCTGAAGCGCGGGCTGGTGATCGAACGGGTGCAGCCTGCCCAGGCTGGCGCAGCATCTGTGGTGATCGAGCAGGTGGATGTGACGGAGCGCTGATCACCCATCTGTTGATGCAGAAATGCCTGCCCGATTCGGGCAGGCATTTTTTTTGCCTGTCGATAGCCCCTGACAGTAGATCATATGTGTGAATCGACGGCTTTGACTGTGCATCATGACGCTGTTTTGTGCTTTTTGTCGTGAATCATATTGAGTTGTGTTGGAATGTTTTGAATGTTTTTTTGTGTTTTATATTTATGAATTAATAATATATTCACAGTTCCGTTGGTTTTTTTGTGGCTGATGGCAATCGATTTGTTTTGATTGGGTTTTTGCTTTCGACAGGGCAAATATTAATTCATTGTTTTTGTATATTTCAAAATTGACTAGGTGTTTTCCCTTATGGGAAATTGAATTTCAGTATTACCTTGAATGGTCATGTTGCTACTGATAATATCGATTGGGTCTTGATCTATCGGTTAAATAGATCAATGGCTTTTTTGGACATAACTTGATCGAGGTGATATGTATGACTGAGAAAGACGCTCTGCAGCCTATTCGTGGTGATAAAGGTGCGACTGATCCTGGCCCTCGCAATATTGAACTTGATCGTCAGAATCCCGATATTCTGATTCCTCCCGAAACCGACAACGGTTCCATCCCCAATCTCAAATTCTCCTTCGGCATGGCGCATAACCGCCTGGAAGAAGGTGGCTGGGCACGCGAGGTCACGGTGCGCGAATTGCCGGCGGCCAAGGGTCTGGCTGGCGTGGATATGCGCCTGGATTCGGGTGTGGTGCGCGAACTGCACTGGCATAAGGAAGCGGAGTGGGGGTATGTACTGGAAGGCCGTTGCCGCGTCACTGTGGTCGATCCCGACCGCAACGTGTTCATTGATGATCTGGAAGCCGGTGATATCTGGCTGTTTCCCTCGGGGACACCCCACTCGATCCAGGGTCTGGAGGGCGGCTGCGAATTCCTGCTGGTGTTCGATGATGGCAACTTCTCGGAAAATGAGACGTTGCTGGTTACCGAGCTGATGGCGCATATGCCGCGTGACGTGATCGCCAAGAATTTCGGCATTCCTGCCGAGCATTTCGACAATCTGCCGCCCAAGGAAAAGTATATTTTCCGCCTGCCTGTGCCGGCACCGCTGGAAGAGGTGCTGAAGGACTTGCCCGACCAGCGTCCACACAATCCCTACACGATCCACTCATCTGAACTGAAGCCTACGCAATGGGGGCCGGCAGGTGCCACGACCATCATTGATGCCAAGAATTTCCCGATCACCAATATGTCGGCCTTGATCATCGATCTGGAGCCGGGTGCATTGCGTGAAATCCATTGGCATCCGGACGGTGACGAGTGGCAGTATTACCTGTCGGGCGAGGCGCGCATGACCGTGTTTGATGCGACGTCCAAGGCACGTACCTTCAATTATCGGGCGGGCGATGTGGGTTATGTGCCCCGTACGCTGGCGCACTATATCGAAAATATCGGCGACAAGCCTGTACGGGTGCTCAATATCTTCAATACGCCGATCTACAAGGATATTTCCCTGAACCAGTGGTTGGCCCTGACGCCGCCGGATCTGGTGCGTGGACACCTCAATCTCGATGATGTGGCCATGGCTGCGCTGCGCCGCGAACGACGCTCCGTCGTCAAGTAAAGGCTGGTGCCCGGGCTTTCCGGCAACAAACCGGAAAGCCCGGCCTTCAAAAGGCAATGGAGTACTGTCATGACTGCAATCATTCAGGACATCGTTTCGATCTTTTTCGTGCTGCTGCTTGGTTTTCTGGCAGGAAAGCGCAATATTTTTGATCAGACCCAGGCTGCCGGATTCAATAAACTGGTCCTGGATTACTGCTTGCCGGCGGTGCTGTTCGTGTCCATCGTCAAGTCTTCACGCCAAGAGCTGTTTGCCGATAGTCGGCTTTTCATTGCCGCCTTTGCGGTGCTGATCGCCTGGTATTTCATCGCGCTGATCGGGGCTCGCCTGGTATTCAAGCATGACAAACAGGAAGCCGGGTTGGCAGGCTTGAGCGCAGGGGCTCCAACGGTCGGCTTTCTGGGTATCGCGGTGCTGACACCGATCTTCGGTGGTTCGGCGGCAATGACCGTGGCCATTATGGCGCTGATCGTCAATGTCCTGCTGGTACCGCTTGGCATGTTTTTCGTGGCACCTGCGGGTACCAAGCCGACAGCGGCCTTGATCAAGGCCGTCAAGGAGCCGGTTGTGCTGGCACCTTTGATCGGTTTTGTGCTGGTCTTGATTGGCGTCAGGGTGCCTGAAATGATCGATCCGCCGCTGTCGCTGATCGGACACGCCAACTCCGGGGTTGCCGTCTTTGCCGCAGGCCTGGTCCTGTCTGCGCACAAATTCCAGATCAGTCTGGAAGTCATCTGGAACAGCATTGTCAAGATGATCCTGATGCCTGCCAGCATGCTGGCGGTCTGCCTGCTGCTTGGCGTTCCTGATGCGCACCTGGAGCAAATGGTACTGCTGGCTGCGTTGCCTCCGGCCTTTACCGGCATCGTGATGGCGGGCCGTTTCCAGACCTACATCAATGAGGCATCTTCGACCCTGATTGTCTGCGTCCTGGCTTTTGCAGCTGCTGCGCCGGGCTGGATCGCGCTTGTCCGCTATGTGCTGGCACCGGGTTGAGCAGGCGCTTTGCTGCAGGCGTGAAATTTCCTTGCTGAAATGAAAACGGGCTCCGCAAGGAGCCCGTTTTTCGTGACGGATGTGATCGGATCGTGTCCCGTGATTGCAAGGGCGATCTCTGCCAGGCCTTCGCAGGCTAAGTGTCCTGGCCGATCAGTTTCTTGAGGCGTGGCATGTCGAGAATCTCGACTTCGCGCTGGTTGATGCGGATCATTTCTTCTCGGGCAAACCGCGAAAACAGTCGGCTGACGGTTTCCAGCGTCAGCCCGAGATAGTTGCCGAGATCTTCGCGGCTCATGCGCAGCACAAACTCGTTGGCCGAGTAGCCCAGCATCGACAGCCGCTGGGATAAATTGAGGAGGAAGGCGGCCAGACGTTGCTCGGAACGCAGCGAACCCACCGTCAGCAGCATGTGCTGCGAACGGATGATTTCCTTGCTCATGAAGCGGCGGAATTGTGGCTGCAGGGCAGGGACCTGTGAGGCAATGCGATCCAGGTCTGCGAGGCGGATGACGCACATTTCTGTGTCTTCCAATGCCACTGCCGTGGACATATGATGGCCTTCGAGCATGCCATCCATGCCGACCAGTTCACCGGGCAGATGAAAGCCGGTGATCTGGAGCTGGCCTTCGGCGCGCTCTATCTGGGTCTTGATCGAGCCCGAGCGCACGCCGTACACGGCATCCAGTTCGTCGCCCAGCGTGTAGAGCGTACGGCCTTTTTCTACCCGCACGCGCTCACGAACCAGTGCGCTCAGCTTGTCGATGTCTTCGGCCGGCATGCCGACCGGCAGACAGACATGCCCTAGCATACAGGTCGAACATTGGGTGGAATCGCCAGTAATGGGTACCCGTTTTTGCATGTATCTGCGTGAATATCTGGTCAACAGTGGAGGCTATTGTAGTCTGTATCTATGAAGATAGGCAGATGGCCCCTTTTTCGGCTATCTTCGCTTTTACCATATCTGTGTTGATTGTGGTGGCATGTCTTGAGTTTTGCGGGTTCACCCTTATCTAATTGTCCATCAGCAATGTCCGGGTAATGCTGGCCTGTCTGGCTGCGCGGATATAGAAACAAACAGGGAAAAAATCATGCGATTCGACAGATTCACGACCAAGTTCCAACAGGCGCTGGCCGATGCCCAGAGCCTGGCTGTACGCAATGACCATCCATATATAGAGCCGGTGCATGTGCTGTCGGCGCTGCTGGCGGATGCCGATTCCGGGGCCGGCAGCCTGCTGGCGCGTGCCGGGGTGGCCGTCAACCGGGTAGGGGCGGCGCTGGATGGTGCGCTCAAGGCGTTGCCGCAGGTGCAGGGCGGAGACGGCAATGTGCAGGTCGGCCGTGACCTGCAGGCAGTGTTGGCTCGTACTGACAAAGAGGCTGCCAAGCGTGGTGATACCTATATTGCCAGCGAGCTGTTCCTGCTGTCGCTGGCCGATGACAAGGGCGAAGCGGGCCGCATCCTGCGTGATGCGGGGCTGCAGCGCGCACCGCTCGAAGCCGCCATCGAGGCAGTGCGTGGTGGTGCATCGGTGCAGGATGCCGAAGGTGAAGCCAATCGCGAGGCGCTGGGCAAGTACACGCTCGATTTGACGGCGCGTGCCCGGGAAGGCAAGCTCGATCCGGTGATCGGCCGGGACGACGAAATTCGCAGGGCCATCCAGATCCTGCAGCGTCGCACCAAGAACAACCCGGTGCTGATCGGTGAGCCGGGGGTCGGCAAGACGGCCATCGTGGAAGGGTTGGCCCAGCGTATCGTCAATCACGAGGTACCCGAGACGCTCAAGAACAAGCGCGTGCTGTCGCTCGATCTGGCCGCCCTGCTGGCAGGTGCCAAATTCCGCGGCGAGTTCGAGGAACGCCTGAAGTCGGTACTCAAGGAACTGGCCCAGGAGGCGGGCAACTGCATTGTCTTCATCGACGAAATCCACACCATGGTGGGGGCCGGCAAGGCCGAGGGTGCCATGGATGCAGGCAATATGCTCAAGCCTGCCCTGGCGCGTGGCGAGCTGCATTGCATTGGTGCCACCACGCTCGATGAATACCGCAAGTACATCGAGAAAGATGCCGCCCTGGAGCGTCGCTTCCAGAAAGTGTTGGTCGGCGAGCCGGATGTCGAGTCGACTATCGCGATCCTGCGCGGTCTGCAGGAGCGCTATGAACTGCATCATGGCGTCGAGATTACCGACCCGGCCATCGTGGCGGCGGCCGAGTTGTCGCATCGGTACATCACCGACCGCTTCCTGCCCGACAAGGCCATCGATCTGATCGATGAGGCGGCTGCCCGCATCCGGATGGAAATCGATTCCAAGCCTGAGGTGATGGATCGCCTCGACCGACGGATCATCCAGCTCAAGATCGAGCGCGAGGCCGTGCGCAAGGAGACCGACGAGGCGTCCCTGCGCCGACTCAAGGCTATTGAAGACGAGTTGGAGAGTCTGCAGCGCGAGTACAACGACTACGAAGAGATCTGGAAGGCCGAGAAGGCTGCCGTGCAGGGTACCCAGGCGATCAAGGAAGAGATCGAGCGCTTGCGTGCCGAGATGGCCGAGGCCCAGCGCAAGGGGCAGTTCGACAAGCTGGCCGAGCTGCAGTATGGGCAGTTGCCTGAACTGGAGGCGCGCCTGCGTACTGCCGAGGGTAGCGAAAAGGTGGTGAACGAGGGGGGCAGCGAGCGTCCGCGCCTGTTGCGTACCCAGGTAGGCACCGAAGAGATTGCCGAGGTCGTGTCGCGTGCCACCGGCATTCCTGTGTCCAAGATGATGCAGGGTGAGCGCACCAAGCTGCTTGAGATGGAAAGCTTCCTGCACAAGCGCGTCGTCGGGCAGGACGAGGCGGTGCGGCTGGTGTCGGATGCCATCCGCCGCTCCCGCTCCGGCCTGTCTGATCCGAACCGACCCTATGGCTCGTTCCTGTTCCTGGGGCCGACGGGGGTGGGCAAGACCGAACTGACCAAGGCGCTGGCCGAGTTCATGTTCGATGCCGAGGATCATCTGATTCGCATCGATATGAGTGAGTTCATGGAGAAGCATTCGGTTGCCCGCCTGATCGGCGCGCCGCCGGGATATGTGGGCTACGAGGAAGGGGGCTATCTGACCGAGGCCGTGCGGCGCAAGCCGTACAGCGTGGTGCTGCTCGATGAGGTCGAAAAGGCGCACCCCGATGTATTCAATGTGCTGCTGCAGGTGCTGGATGATGGTCGCCTGACGGACGGTCAGGGCAGGACGGTCGATTTTCGCAATACCGTCATCGTCATGACGTCCAATTTGGGCTCGCAGCAGATCCAGAACATGGCGAACCAGCCGTATGAGGCGGTCAAGGCGGTGGTGTGGGATGAGCTGAAACAGGCATTCCGTCCCGAGTTCCTGAATCGTATCGACGAGGTGGTGGTGTTTCATGCGCTTGGCAGCAAGCACATCGAGTCGATTGCCCGCATCCAGTTGCAGCGTCTGGCGCAAAGGCTGCAGAAAATGGACATGGAGCTTGATGTGTCTGAGGCTGCACTGGCGCAGATTGCCCAGGCTGGGTTTGATCCTGTATTCGGCGCCCGTCCGCTCAAGCGGGCGATCCAGCAGTATATCGAGAACCCCGTGGCCAAGTTGATTCTGGAGGGGCGCTTCGGGCCGCGTGATGTCGTGCCGGTTGATTGGCGCGATGGTCAGTTTGTATTTTCGCACGTGTTGCAATAATCGACGCATGAGCGGTTTGATGGGGCCGCATCTCTTGGCAGATGCGGCCCCATCGTCGCGTGAGTCAATGCTGGAGATAGACACGTTGATATGGAACAAGACATTTTTTGTTGCCGTTTGATTAAATGGGATATCGAGGAGCAAGAAAAAACGATTGCTCGTTGAGAAGGAGCGGTTCCGATATGCTGAACATCAAGCACTCTTGGTCCTCTATCCTGCAGAATATCGTTGGACCGACGCATCCTTCGTTTCGGCAATTACTGCGGCTGGTGGTGCCGTTTGGGCGTTCCCCATCCATTCGTCGTCATGCGGCTTCGGTCATCATGGCTCGGGTGCAATTGATCTGCTTCCTGTTTGCCTGGCTGGTGCCGCTGTGCGCAATCGTTGACTGGTGGGTCTTTGATGCGGTCGAGGCAACCAGGCTGACCATTTTGCGCTTCATCGCCGGAGCGGTCTTTGCCGTGCTGGCCTGGCCGCGTGATCTGCCGCCGCGTCGGCCATATCGCCAGGCCATGCGAATGCTGTTTTGCATGCTGCTGGTTCCTTCGCTGTTTTACCTTGGCGTTCTGCTGGCTGTCGATATTGCGAGCCTGACCGAGGAACAGCGACTGGTCGTGCAGCTGTATGCCCTGATGCCGACTATCGTGCTGGGCGGCTTGGCGATTTTTCCGCTGTCTGCGCTTGAAATCCTGTTGCTGTCACTGCCTGCCCTGACGACGGCGGTGGCAGGGTTGCAACTGTCCGATCATGCACTCTCGCTGACGCAGCATGGGGCGACACTCTGGTTCATGTGCATGATGACGGGCGTGTCGATGTTTTCGGGGATGAGTCAGTCGCACTACATGGAGAGTCTGGTGCACCAGGCCACGACAGACCCTCTGACGGGGGCGCTGACGCGGCGCTCGGGGGTTGAAACCCTGGAGCGGCTGTTTTTGCTGGCGGAACAGGCGGATGCGCCACTGGCGCTGGCCTTTTTCGATATTGATCATTTCAAGTCTATCAATGACCAGTTTGGGCACGATGCGGGTGACCAGGCGCTGCGGTCGCTGGTGGCCGAACTGAAAAAATACCTGAGGCGAGGGGATGCGCTGGTGCGCTGGGGCGGAGAGGAGTTTGTCGTCGTACTGCCTGAGATGGCAGTATCCCAGCTACCTATTTTCCTGGGGCGGATACAGGCGGGAGGGCTGGGGCAGCGGCTGGATGGACGCGCGCTGGCTGCCTCGGTGGGCATTGCCGAACGGCGCGCCGATGGTGCCGGGGATTGGACATCATTGGTTGAACTGGCTGATCATCGGATGTACCAGGCCAAGCATGAGGGCCGTTCATGTGCCGTGATGCCGGACCATAGTGTCGTGAAACTGACGATTGCCGACAGGCAGGATTTGACCAGTGTGGTCGGAAAAAGCTAGAATCTTATGTTTTTCGTCGGCTAGGCCTCTGTAATGAGTGGATCGCCTCAGGATAAACTGCAAAAAGCAGGGCAGCAATCAGCAGAACAGAATCTGCATTGCGTGAATTTGCTTGAGTGGCGACGATTGTCGTACTCGACGGAAGGTCGGTTGCCGCTGGCGCGTTTTTCCCGGCTGCTTGATGGTCTGCCTGAACAGTTGTCGCAGGCCGGTGTGTCATGGTCTGCACGTTGCGTCAGGGGTGTGCGTGGCGAGCCGCGTTTCGAGCTCGAGGTCAAGGCGGATCCGCAGGTCGAGTGTCAGCGTTGCCTGGAGCCCTTTCCCTGGTCAATCGATGTGCATGCCACGTTTGATCTGGTCGATAGCGAGGCAGAACTGAATGCCGACGCGCCAGGTGGTGAAGAAGAGGATGGCATGCTGGAGGAGCCCGAGCGGCTGTTGTGCTCCAGTCGATTCGATCTGCTTGGTCTGATCGAGGATGAATTGGTGCTGGCGGTGCCTTATGTGCCTCGTCATGCGCAGTGTGAATTGCCGGTCGAGGTCGAGCCGGCACCCGAGTTGCCCGAGCGTCCGTCACCTTTTGCGGCGCTGGCGGCATTGAAAGATAAAAAGCAGTAATCGTTTTTGAACCACTTGCGGGTCGCCAGTTGCGTACATCGCGTACAATACGATCCGTTTCCAGGAGTTATCATGGCTGTTCAACAAAACAAGAAGTCTTCCTCCAAGCGTGGCATGCATCGTTCCCACGACTTTCTGACCAACCCACCCACGGCCGTCGAGCCGACGACGGGCAAGGTTCACCTGCGTCACCACATCAGCGCCGACGGTTTCTACCGTGGCCGCAAGGTGCTCAAGACCAACAGCGAAGACTGATCCGCCTGTCAGGTCGAACAGTGGCGCCGGCAGGTCCGGCGCCGACTTCTTTCTGGTCCTGAAAAGCTGACATCGTGATACGTATCGCTATTGACTGCATGGGCGGGGATGCGGGTTTGCCCGTGACCGTGCCGGCAGCGCTTGATTTCTTGCGTCGCTATCCGGATGTTCATGTGCTGCTGGTCGGCCTGTCCGAACCCATTGGCGCGCTTGTTGCCGCAGATGCTGCTGCACCCAGGGATCGCATCGAGATCATCCATGCCGACGAAGTCGTGGCCATGGATGATCCTGTCGAGGTTGCCCTGCGTCGCAAGAAGAATTCCTCCATGCGACTGGCTGCTCTGGCAGTCAAGGATGGTCAGGCCGACGCCTGTATCTCTGCTGGTAATACCGGTGCCTGGATGGCGGTGTCGCGTTATGTGCTCAAAACGCTGGATGGCATAGACCGGCCGGCGATTGCGACTGCACTGCCTAACCGCAAGGGTGGCGGAACGACCGTTCTCGATCTCGGAGCCAATGTCGATTGCACGCCCGAGCACCTGCTGCAGTTCGCGGTCATGGGGGCCGCTCTGGTCCAGTGCCAGACTGCCGGACTCCGACCCAGCGTAGGGTTGCTCAATATCGGCGAAGAGGCGATCAAGGGCAATGATGTGGTCAAGGAGGCGGCAGAATTGCTGCGTGCCAGTCCGCTCAACTTCTACGGCAACGTCGAGGGCAACGATATTTTCAAGGGTACGGTCGATGTCGTGGTCTGTGACGGCTTCGTCGGCAATGTCGTATTGAAATCGGTGGAGGGGCTGGCGAGTATGCTGTCGGGCATGATTCGCGAAGAATTCCACCGCGGCTTGCTCAGCAAGCTGGCTGGCCTGTTTGCAAGTCCCGTGCTGGGCCGACTGCGTACCCGGGTGGATAATCGTCGCTACAATGGCGCAGCCCTGCTGGGGTTGCGCGGCGTGGTCATCAAGAGCCACGGTTCTGCCGATGCCTATGCCTACGGTTGCGCGCTTGAGCGTGCCCGCGAGGCAGTGGCCAATGGCCTGCTGGAACGAACTGCACAGCAGGTTGCCGAGATTCGGCGCAGCCTTGATGCGGCGGGCGTATTGCCGGCCGATGCACGGCATGATGCGAATGGCGCAGAAGGAGGCGCCGTCGCTTGATGGGAGTCACCATGAAATATGCTCAGATCGCCGGTACCGGCAGCTATCTGCCCCCACGAGTGGTGTCCAATGACATGCTGGCTGAAGAGCTGGCAAGTCGTGGCATTGAAACTTCCGATCAGTGGATCGTCGATCGTACCGGTATCCGGCAGCGTCATATTGCCGATCGGGGCGTGACAACCAGTGCACTGGCGACCGAAGCGGCCCGGCGGGCACTCGAGGATGCCAATGTCACGGCCGATGAGGTCGATCTCATCATCGTGGCGACGTCCACACCCGATTTCGTGTTTCCAAGTACGGCCTGCCTGGTGCAGGGACGCCTTGGTTCCGTTGGTGCCGCGGCGTTCGACGTTCAGGCAGTGTGCAGTGGTTTTGTCTATGCCCTGACGACAGCCGACAGTTTTATCCGTGCGGGTCGCGCACGCTGTGCGCTGGTCATCGGTGCGGAAGTGTTTTCCAGCATTCTGGACTGGAGCGACCGCAGTACCTGCGTCCTGTTCGGCGATGGTGCCGGTGCGGTCGTCCTGCGCGCAGCCGACGAGCCGGGCATCAAGGCTGCCAGTCTGCATGCTGATGGCAGCCAGATGAAAATCCTCTGTGCGGCAGGCAATGTGGCCTACGGACAGGTGACCGGTGATCCTTTCCTGCGGATGGATGGTCAGGCGGTGTTCAAGCAGGCCGTGACCGTGCTGGAGAAATCGGCGCGTGAGGTATGCGAAGAGGCCGGAGTCGCGCTCGATCAGATCGACTGGATGATTCCGCACCAGGCAAACCTGCGCATTCTCAATATGCTGGCACGCAAGCTGGGCGTTCCCATGGAGCAAGTCGTGGTAACGCTGGATCGCCATGCCAATACATCGGCTGCCAGCGTACCGCTGGCATTGGATGTCGCGCGGCGCGAAGGCCGCATTCTGGCAGGACAACATGTGCTGATGCAGGGTGTGGGTGGCGGCTTCACCTGGGGATCCGTGCTGGCCCGCATGTAATGTTGCCGGGCGGCGCGATTTCTCTGCAACCAATCATTCGCAAACGAGGCAAATCCATCCATGAAAATTGCTTTTGTCTTTCCGGGTCAGGGCTCCCAGTCTGTCGGCATGCTTGATGCATGGGCCGGCAATGCGGCTGTGTCAGCGATCATCGAGCAGGCCGGTCAGGCGCTGGGTCAGGATCTGGCTGCGCTGATCGCACAGGGCCCTGCCGAGCAGCTCAACCTGACGACCAACACCCAGCCCGTGATGCTGGCTGCCGATGTGGCGATCCATGCCGCCTGGCTGGCTGCTGGCGGTGCACAACCCGCCGTCATGGCAGGGCACAGTCTGGGCGAATATGCCGCCTTGACGGCGGCAGGTGTGCTGTCGCTTGAGGATGCCGTGCGCCTGGTGCGCGTGCGTGCCGATGCCATGCAGTCCGCCGTGCCGGTGGGTACCGGGGCGATGGCCGCCATTCTGGGGCTGGATGATGCGGCTGTCGTTGCCGTCTGCCAGCAGGCCGCGCAGGGCGAGGTGGTCGAGGCCGTCAATTTCAATGCGCCGGCTCAGGTCGTGATCGCTGGGGCCAAGGCGGCCGTCGAGCGCGCCTGCGAGGCTGCCAAGGCAGCCGGTGCCAAGCGCGCCCTGCTGCTGCCTGTGTCTGCCCCCTTTCATTCCAGCCTGCTTGAGCCGGCCGCCAAGGTGTTGCAGTCGGCGCTGGCCGGTGTCGAGATCAAGGCACCGCAGGTGGCTGTCATCAATAACGTCGATGTGGCTGTCCAGGCTGCACCGGATGCCATCCGCGATGCGCTGGTCCGGCAGGCCTGGCACCCTGTGCGCTGGGTCGAGACCATCCAGGCCATGAAGGCACAGGGCATCACGCACGTGGTCGAGTGCGGCCCTGGCAAGGTGCTGAGCGGACTGGTCAAGCGCATCGATGCCGACCTGACCGCATTGTCGATTACCGATCCGGCATCGCTTGATGCCGCCCTGACTGCTTTGGGAGCATGAACATGTCTGAAACCACTCTTGAACTGACTGGCAAGGTTGCGCTGGTGACCGGTGCCACTCGCGGTATCGGCCAGGCCATTGCACTCGAGCTGGCGCGTGCCGGTGCGGTCGTGGTCGGTACGGCAACTTCCGAGTCCGGTGCCCAGGCGATCAGCGCTTCTCTGGCACCCTTCGGCGGGCGTGGCGTCGTACTGAATGTCACCGATGCAGCAGCCAGTGAGGCGCTGGTGGCCGAACTGAACAAGGAAGCTGCTGCCGGTCCCCACATCCTGGTGAACAATGCGGGCATCACGCGCGACATGCTGGCCATGCGCATGAAAGACGACGAATGGTCGGACGTGATCGATACCAACCTGTCTGCCGTTTTCCGTCTGTCGCGCGCCGTGCTGCGCAACATGATGAAAGCCCGCTGGGGTCGCATCATCAACATCACGTCGGTGGTGGGTGCCAGCGGCAACGCCGGACAGGCCAACTACGCAGCCGCCAAGGCGGGTGTGGCCGGCCTGAGCCGCGCGCTGGCGCGCGAGCTGGGCAGTCGTAATATTACGGTAAACTGTGTCGCACCCGGCTTCATCGAAACGGATATGACGCGTGGCCTGAGCGAAAACCAGACCGCCGCCCTGCTGGGCCAGATTCCGCTGGGTCGCCTGGGGGCGGCTGCCGATATCGCCCATGCCGTTGGTTTTCTGGCAAGTCCCCGTGCCGAATACGTAACGGGGGCAACGCTGCACGTCAATGGCGGCATGTATATGGAATAAAGCCGTATCTGGCCAGATACACTCGCTGTACAGGGCTGGAAACAGGATTTTGAGGTGCGTTGAGCATGGGGCTTACCCGGACAAACAGCGTCCGGAAGGCTTTTTTTCCCATTCAATGCGGTTTTTTGTCATGGCCGGTGTATGCAAGCGCCTACGCTTGGCTATAATTCGCGGGACTTGTCCCTTATTGGAGATCTGCATGGAAAGCATCGAACAGCGCGTCAAGAAGATCGTCGCTGAACAACTTGGCGTCAACGAAGCCGAGATCAAGAACGAATCTTCCTTTCTTGACGACCTCGGTGCCGATTCACTCGACATGGTCGAATTGGTAATGGCACTCGAAGACGAGTTCGAAACCGAGATTCCCGACGAGGAAGCCGAGAAAATCACCAACGTGCAACAGGCCATCGGCTACATTACTGCCAATTCCAAGCAGTAATCTTGCATGTTCGAAGCTGGTCATGCCATCGTGGCATGACCCAGTCTACATGGGTGGCGCAGGTGGGTCCGGCGTGTTGCATGATGGGCGCAGAAGCGGCTCATGCTTCCCGGATCCCTCGGCCACCTTTTTTTGTCGCCAGGCTGCACCTCTGGCAAAGGCGTGCGTCTCAGCATGCTGCCAGCCGATGGTGCCGCATGGAGGCATTGTTTGTATGTTTTAGGAGTCTTGCGTGAAGCGACGCGTCGTCATCACCGGCCTGGGCATCGTCTCTCCCGTAGGCAACGACATTGCCACCGCCTGGGACAACATCGTCAATGGACGCTCCGGCATTGACCGGATCACCCGTTTCGATGCCTCGGGCCTGAACTGCCACATCGCCGGCGAGGTCAGGGGATTCGATATCGGCCAGTACATTTCCGAAAAAGAAGCCCGCCATATGGATACCTTCATCCATTATGGAGTGGCCGCAGGCATGCAGGCATGGCGTGACAGCGGCATTGTCGTCACCGAGGAAAACGCCGAGCGCATCGGCGTGGTGGTTGGCTCCGGTATCGGTGGCCTGCCGCTGATCGAGCAGACTCAGATCGAATACCAGGCACGTGGCGCGAGGCGTATCTCGCCGTTCTTCGTGCCGGCATCCATCATCAACATGATTTCCGGACACCTGTCGATCCAGTTTGGCCTTAAGGGGCCCAACTATTCGATCGTGTCCGCCTGCACCACAGGCCTTCACTGCATCGGCGATGCAGGCCGCCTGATCGAATACGGCGATGCCGATGTCATGCTGGCCGGCGGTGCCGAGTCGAGTGTGTCGCCCCTGGGTGTCGGTGGCTTTGCCTCCGCGCGTGCACTGTCGACTCGCAACGATGATCCGCAAACGGCGTCGCGCCCCTGGGACAGGGATCGCGACGGTTTCGTACTGGGCGAAGGCGCTGGCGTGCTGGTGCTCGAAGAGTATGAGCATGCCAAGAAACGTGGTGCCCGCATCTATGGTGAGCTGGCTGGCTATGGCATGAGCGCCGATGCTCACCACATCACCGCGCCGGATCGCGATGGTCCACGCCGTGGCATGCTCAATGCGATGCGCAATGGCGGCTTCAATCCCGACGAAGTGCAGTATGTCAATGCGCACGGCACCTCCACGCCGCTGGGTGATCGCAACGAAACCGAGGCACTCAAGCTGGCTTTTGGCGATCACGCACGCAAGCTCACGGTCAACTCCACCAAGTCCATGACCGGCCACCTGCTGGGCGCGGCAGGCGGTATCGAGGCTGTGTTCACGACGCTGGCCGTCTACAACCAGATCTCGCCACCGACCATCAATATCTTTAATCAGGATCCGGATTGCGATCTGGACTACTGCGCCAACGAGGCGCGGTCGATGAAGATCGACATCGCCCTGTCCAACTCTTTCGGCTTCGGCGGAACCAACGGTTCCATGGCCGTGCGCAAGGTCTGAGTTGACGGCGGCACGGGGGCCTGTTTCCAAGACAGCATTCCGGACGGTCCATACCACTGTCCGGCCATCCCGTTTCATGGCGCTGGCAGCGTTGTTGCTGGCGCTGTTTTTTCTCCTCTCCATTTTGCTGCTGAGCCGGGACTTGCCTGTCATGGTGTCCTGGTTGGTCTTGCTGGTGGCATCTTGCCTGGTGCTGGCGGCATGCCGGCATGCATGGCGGCAACGCATCGCTGCGGTGGCCGCAGCGCCGGGCGCACCCTGGCAGGTGCGGACGGCCTGTACCGGCTGGCGTAGTGGCAGGGCGCTTGGTTTTGCCCGGGGGCCGGGCTGGCTGCGCATCCAATTGCAGCCGTGCAATGATGGCACTTCTGCTGTTGCCTCCACGGGCAGGCCGTTCTGGTTTACGCTGTGGCGTGACAGCATGCCGGCACCCGCCTGGCGTCGGCTTCAGGTCATCGCCATGTGGCAGGGGCAGCGCCGCATGGCAGATGTCCGTCAACAGGAATATGTATGAGCGAACGCGATGTGGATAACGAGCTGGTCGTTCGCGTTCAGCGCGGGGACAAGACCGCATTCGATCTGCTGGTGCTCAAGTACCAGCGCAAGATCATGCGGCTGGTGTCCCGCATGGTGCGCGATCAGGCCGAGGTCGAGGATGTCGTGCAGGAAGCCTTTATCAAGGCCTACAGGGCGCTGCCCCAGTTTCGCGGCGATAGTGCCTTCTATACCTGGCTCTACAGGATCGCCATCAATACGGCTCGCAACTGGCTGTCATCGGCAGGTCGCCGTCCGAGTGCGCCCAGCGCAATCGAAACGGAAGACGGTGAAACTTTTGACGAAACAGACAACCTAACGGATATCAGCACCCCTGAATCCGTGCTGGCAAGTCGTCAGGTCGCCGCTGCAGTCAATGAGGCGATCGAAACCTTGCCGGACGAGTTGCGTACGGCAATCGTTTTGCGCGAGATAGAAGGCATGAGCTATGAAGACATTGCACAGAGCATGGGCTGTCCGATTGGCACGGTGCGTTCACGAATTTTCCGGGCACGCGAAGCTATATCCGCACGCCTGCGGCCATTGCTGGATACCGACGCCGAGCGTCGCTGGTAGGAGTCACACAAAATGCAAGCTGCTGTAAAAACTGACGATCAGGCTGCCTCGCCGAACCGGCAGGAGCTGCTGTCTGCCTGGATGGATGGCGAACATGCGGGGCCGCTGCCGGAAGTGCTGCATACCGCAGCCGGGCGAACACAATGGGAAGCCTGGCACCTGATCGGCGACGTGCTGCGCAGTGAACAGCTTTCGGCGGGGCCCAGTGCACGCTTTCGGGCGAACATGGCGGCTGCGCTGGAACAGGAGGCGGTCATCGTCTCGCTGTCGCGCAGGCAGCGTTTTGCCCGTGCCGGCCTGTCCGGACTGGCCGTCGCCGCAGCCGTGGCCACGGTCGTCTGGATCGCCCAGCCGTATATGGTGACCCCATCGCCTGACAGTACACGGATATTGGCCGAGGCCTCCACCGGTCCCGTCGATGCCGCAGATGCCAGCAAGCTGCATGGATATCTCGATGCGCATCGGCAGTTTGCAGGCAGCGGCATGGTGCAGCAGGCATCCTACGGGGTGCCCCGATAATGTCGGCGCGTCTGGCGATGGCGGGGAGCAAGCGAGGCGGTCTGGCGCAAAGGTGCGTGGCGCTGTGCCTGTTCCTGGCGGCGGGCCTGGCACAGGCACAGGCTCCTGCGCCACAGGATGCTCCGCAGGTCGACGAGGACGCGGTGGCATTGCTGGATCGTATCCAGCGTGCTGCATCCCGCCTGGATTACAGCGGTATTTTCACTCGCCAGTATGGCAATGAACTGTACGCATCACGTATTGTTCATATCCTGGATGGTACCGGCGAGCGGGAGCGGGTCGAGTCTCTCGATGGTGAGCGTCGCGAGTTTCTGCGCCACAACGATGAAGTGCAGTGCCTGATGCCGGAGCAGAAAACGGTCTACATGGAAAAGCATCGCCAGGATCGCTTTCCAGGCCTGCTGCGCGAAGACAGCCACGATATCGGCAGCCATTACAACGTCGTGCCTACAGGCGAGCAGGAACGCGTTGCGGGCCATACCTGCAACTGGGTCGCCTTGCAGCCGGTAGATGACCTGCGCTATGGCTACCGCCTGTGCGTCGATACCGACAATGATCTTCTGCTCAAACGGCAGACGTTCGATACCGATGGTCAACTGGTCGAGCAGGTCGCTTTCAATATGCTGCAACTGGGTGATCAGGTGCAGACTGACTGGCTCAAGAGCGATTGGGCCCCGCGCGACTGGAAAGTGGTGGAGCCGGTGGTGGCATCGGTCGATCTGGCGGGACAGGGCTGGCGCATTCCCGTGCCGCCAGGCTTCAAGCCCGTGCTGGAAGTCGAACGCATGATGGGGCCGGAACGCCCTGTCAGCCAATGGGTTTTGTCTGATGGCCTGTCTGCATTGTCGGTCTTTATCGAACTTTACAAAGATCAGGATGCTGAACACCATCCCAAGGGAACTTTGCAGTTTGGCGCTGTCCATGTATATGGAGCGCGGCTGGCGGATTTCTGGCTGACAGCGGTCGGCGAGGTGCCGGCCCGGACACTGCAGCGCCTGGTGCAGGATAGTGAATATGTGCCCAGGCAGGATGCAGCGCCCCGTTGATAATCGTATGCCAGTCCCCATCTGGTATTGCAGTATCATTTTCGGAGCATGACACATGCATATTGATAAAGTTTCTCATCGTTTTCTGCGGCTGATTGCCGCCGCGGCGGCTGCCATCAGCCTGCTGCAGGCGCCGGCCGCAATGGCCCAGTCGGTGACTGGTCTGCCTGATTTCACCCAGATCGTCGAAAAGACTGATCCTGCCGTCGTCAACATCCGTACCACTGCGACCGTTCCTGTGCGCAATTTTGGCGGCAATGGTGATCCCTACGACATGTTCCGCTGGTTCTTTGGCCCGGATTTCAATCCGGGTGGACAGGGCGCACCCGGTCCGCGCGGTCGTCAGCAACAGCCGCAGCAACCCCAGGCACCGCAGGAAGAGCGCACCGTGCCGCGTGGCGTGGGCTCGGGCTTCTTCATCTCCAATGATGGCTATATCCTGACCAACGCTCATGTGGTCGATGAGGCAACCGACATTTTCGTCACGCTCAGCGATGGCCGCGAATTCAAGGCCAAACTGATCGGCTCCGATGCCCGTACCGACGTGGCGCTGGTCAAGATCGATTCCGACCAGAACATCACGCCACTCGAGATCGGCGATCCCAAGTTGCTGCGCAAGGGGCAATGGGTGCTGGCCATCGGTTCTCCGTTCGGACTCGAATCCACTGTGACGGCCGGTATCGTCAGTGCTACAGGTCGTGATACGGGCGAGTACCTGCCGTTCATCCAGACCGACGTGGCCGTCAACCCCGGCAATTCGGGTGGCCCGCTGATCAACCTGAACGGTGAAGTGGTGGGTATCAACTCGCAGATCATCTCGCGCAGTGGCGGCTTCATGGGCATTTCTCTGGCCATTCCCATCGACGAGGCCATGCAGGTGGTCGACCAGTTGCGTGCTACCGGTCATGTGACCCGGGGTCGTATCGGCGTGCAGATCGGTGAAGTCAGCAAGGAAGTGGCCGATGCCATTGGCCTGCCCAAGGCGGAAGGCGCACTGGTCAGCATGGTCGAGCCCGATGGTCCTGCCGACAAGGCGGGTGTCGAGGCGGGCGACGTGATCATCAAGTTCAACAAGCAGCCGATCACTCGCTGGTCTGACCTGCCGCGCATCGTGGGCCAGGTCAAGCCGGGCACCGAATCTTCGCTTGAAGTCTGGCGCAAGGGCCGTGCCCGTACGCTCAAGGTCACTGTGGCCCAGATGGAAGATGGCAATGCCGCTGTCGCCGACAGTGAAAGTACCGAGAATGCCGCACCTGCGCAGACCAACGCACTGGGCTTGGCGGTGACGGAACTGACGGCCGAAGCCCGCGAACGCATGCGTGTGCGTGGTGGCGTGCTGGTGCAGTCGGCCGAGGGGGCCGCAGCATCGGCAGGCCTGACCCAGGGGGATGTCATCCTGGCGCTCAATGACCAGGATGTGACGTCACCCAGCCAGTTCAACCAACTGGTCACGGGGCTGGATACGTCCCGTGCTGCCGCATTGCTGGTGCGTCGGGGCGAGCAGACGCAATGGGTCGCTGTGCAGCCCGCCAAGTAACGCTAAAATGGCGGATTGACGCGAAGGGGCGCGCTGCGCCCCTTTTTTTGTCCTGGCTGACGGACCTCTCTCTGATTGCCCTTCACACTACATGCAGCGTATACGCAACTTTTCGATTATTGCTCACATCGACCATGGCAAGTCGACCCTGGCTGACCGCCTGATCCAACGCTGTGGTGGCCTGCAGGACCGCGAAATGTCCGAGCAGGTGCTTGATTCGATGGACATCGAACGCGAACGCGGCATTACCATCAAGGCACAGACGGCTTCGCTCAGCTACAAGGCCCGTGATGGTCACACCTATTATCTGAATCTGATCGACACCCCGGGACACGTCGACTTCTCCTATGAGGTCAGCCGCTCCCTGGCAGCCTGTGAAGGTGCGTTGTTGGTGGTCGATGCATCGCAGGGGGTCGAGGCGCAGACTGTGGCCAACTGCTATACCGCCATTGACCTTGATGTCGAAGTCGTCCCCGTGCTCAACAAAATGGATCTGCCGTCGGCCAATCCCGAGGCGGCTGTCGAGGAAATCGAAGACGTGATCGGCATCGATGCCACACGCGCCATTCCTGCCAGTGCCAAGACAGGCATGGGTATCGACGATATCCTCGAAGCTGTCGTTGAACGCATTCCTGCGCCGAAAGGCGATCCGGATGCCCCTCTGCAGGCGCTGATCGTAGACTCATGGTTCGATAACTATGTGGGTGTGGTCATGCTGGTACGGGTCTTCAACGGTTCACTCAAGCAACGTGACAAGATCCTGTTGATGGCGACAGGGGCCGCGCATCCCTGCGAGCAGATCGGTGTGTTCACGCCCAAGGCCGAACAGCGCCAGAGCCTGTCGGCAGGTCAGGTCGGTTTCCTGATCACGGGGATCAAGGATCTGGCACACGCCAAGGTCGGTGATACCGTTACCCTGGCCAACAAGCCGGCCAGCGCGGCACTGTCAGGCTTCAAGGAAGTCAAGCCGCAGGTGTTCGCCGGCCTGTTCCCGGTCGAGTCGAGTCAGTACGATGCGCTGCGCGATTCGCTCGACAAGCTCAAGCTCAATGATGCCGCCCTGCAGTACGAGCCCGAAGTGTCCCAGGCGTTGGGCTTCGGCGTGCGTTGCGGCTTCCTGGGGCTGTTGCACATGGAAATCGTGCAGGAGCGCCTGGAGCGCGAATTCGACATGGACCTGATCACGACCGCGCCGTCGGTGGTGTATCAGGTCGATCTGCGCGATGGCACCACGATCTCGGTCGACAGTCCGGCACGCATGCCCGAAGTGGGCAAGCTGCTCGATATCCGCGAGCCGGTGGTCACGGTCACGCTGTTCATGCCGCAGGAATATGTGGGACCGGTCCTGACGCTGTGTACCGCCAAGCGCGGCACCCAGATCGACATGTCCTACCATGGCCGGCAGGTACACCTGGTCTATGAAATCCCGCTGGCCGAGATCGTGCTCGATTTCTTCGATCGTCTCAAGTCGGTTTCGCGCGGTTACGCGTCGATGGACTACGAGTTCAAGGAGTATCGCAGCGCCGATGTGGTCAAGGTCGATATTCTGATCAACGGTGACCGGGTCGATGCGCTGTCGCTGATCGTGCACCGTTCCAACGCCCGCTACCGGGCCCGCGAGGTGGTGTCCAAGATGCGTGGCCTGATCCCGCGCCAGATGTACGATGTGGCGATCCAGGCAGCCATCGGGGCCGAGGTCATTGCCCGTGAAAACGTCAAGGCCCTGCGCAAGAATGTGCTGGCCAAGTGCTACGGTGGCGATATCAGTCGCAAGAAGAAGTTGCTCGAAAAGCAGAAGGCCGGCAAGAAGCGCATGAAGCAGGTCGGCAGTGTCGAAATCCCGCAGGAAGCCTTCCTGGCCATTTTGCAGGTGGAAGAAAAATGAGTTGGAACTTTGCCCTGATCCTGTTCATCCTGCTGCTGGTCACCGGTGTGATCTGGGGGCTGGATGTGGCAGTCTGGCGCCGCAGGCGCCGCCAGCGCGTGGCTGATGTCATGGCCCATTATGATGCGATTGCGGCCGGTCCGGCTGAAGTGGTGGCACAGGAGCGTGAACGCGCCCTCGAAGAAGCCCGTCACGTTCCCTGGTGGATCGAGTATGGCGTCAGCTTCTTTCCGGTCATCCTGTTTGTGTTCGTGCTGCGCTCCTTTGTGGTCGAGCCGTTTCGCATCCCTTCCGGCTCCATGCTGCCGACGTTGCAGTCGGGCGATCTGATCCTGGTCAAGAAGTACAGCTATGGCATGCGCTTGCCCGTGCTCGACCGCAAGGTCATCGAAACCGGTCAGCCGGCACGTGGCGATGTGATCGTGTTCCGCTACCCTGTCGAACCCGAGGTCGATTACATCAAGCGCGTCGTCGGATTGCCGGGCGACGAGGTCGCTTATCTGGACAAGCGGCTCTTTGTCAACGGCCAGGAAATCAAGCATGAACGTGCCGATGAATATTTCGAGCCGGATCGCATGCTGTATACCACGCGCTACCAGGAGCACCTGGGCGATGTCGATCACAGCATCCTGCTCGATGAGCGCAATTACCAGGCGCTGGGCCCGATCACCAACTTTCCCTTCCGTGACCAGTGCGAATATGCCCGTAATGGTGTGCGTTGCAAGGTGCCGGAAGGACATTATTTCGTGATGGGTGACAACCGCGACAACAGCCAGGACAGTCGTTACTGGGGTTTCGTGCCCGACCAGAACATTGTCGGCAAGGCATTCTTCATCTGGATGAACTTCAGCGACCTGGGCCGTATTGGCCGCTTCGATTAACCGTTTTCAATAGATAAACCTTCGCATGTCGTTTGCCGCCCTAGAGCGCCGCCTCAATTACACCTTCGCCAATCCTGCCATGCTGCAGCAGGCGCTGACCCATCGCAGCCATAGCGCCCACCACAACGAGCGCCTTGAGTTCCTGGGCGACGGCGTACTCAATTTCGTGGTGGCAGCGCTGTTGTACGAGCGTTTCCAGAACATCGACGAGGGTGACCTGTCGCGCGTACGGGCCAGCCTGGTCAAGCAGTCCACGCTGGCCGATATTGCGCAGCGGCTGGACCTGTCAGGCTATCTGCGCTTGGGCGAGGGTGAACTCAAGAGTGGTGGCTTTCGCCGGCCGTCGATCCTGGCCGATGCCGTCGAGGCCATTCTGGGGGCCATCTATCTCGACCAGGGTTTCGAGGCTGTGCGGCAGGTCATTGCCGGCCTGTACCGAGAGTTGCTCGACAAGGTCGATCCCGATACGCAGGGCAAGGATGCCAAGACGCTGCTGCAGGAGTGGCTGCAGGGGCGTCATCTCGAATTGCCGCAGTATCAGGTGGTTTGCATTCACGGCGTAGCCCATGATCAGCAGTTCGAGGTCGAGTGTGCCGTACCGGCTTTCGATATTCATATCCGTGCTACCGGCAGCAGCCGCCGTGCTGCCGAGCAGACGGCTGCCGGGCTGGTGCTCGAGCAGCTTCTGCCATTGTCGCCGGTCGACATCAAGCGCCGGCAGGCCGCCGGCAAGGCGCGCCAG
Source organism: Corticimicrobacter sp. (assembly GCF_040137905.1). NCBI lineage: Bacteria > Pseudomonadati > Pseudomonadota > Betaproteobacteria > Burkholderiales > Alcaligenaceae > Corticimicrobacter > Corticimicrobacter sp. Next base: position 8,784 of record NZ_JBEFDG010000068.1, on the reverse strand, counting down.
CAGGCCGAGCGCCTGGCACAGTTCAAGGCTACCCATGGACGGGCGGCACAAGGAGAATCCCGATGAGTACGCCTTTCCGTTGTGGTTTTGTGGCTGTGGTCGGTCGACCCAACGTCGGCAAGTCCACGCTCAGCAATGCCCTGATCGGTGCCAAGGTATCGATTGTGTCGCGCAAGGCGCAGACGACACGGCACCGTATCCATGGCGTGCTGACACGCGAGCACGAGCAGTTCGTGTTTGTCGATACCCCCGGCTTCCAGACCCGCCATGGCGGCGCGATGAACCGGATGATGAACCGGGTGGTCACGCAGACGCTGGCCGATGTCGATGTGGTGGTGCATGTGGTCGAAGCTGGCAAATGGTCGGCGGGCGATGCCAATCTGCTGCCGTTGTTGCCCAAGGATGGCACCAAGGTGATCCTGGCTGTCAACAAGATCGATGCCCTCAAGAACCGCGACGACCTGTTCGCTTATGTCGGCAAGCTGGCCAGCCTGTATCCCTACGATGCCGTGGTGCCTGTCAGTGCGCTCAAGTCGCGCCAACTGGATCACCTGCTCACGGAAATTGCGCAACGCCTGCCGGAAGGCGAGCCCATGTTCGAAGTGGATGCGCTGACGGACCGTTCGACCCGTTTCATCGCGGCTGAACTGATTCGCGAAAAAATCTTCCGCCTGGTCGGTGACGAGTTGCCCTACGCCTGTACCGTGGTCATCGAGCAATGGGAAGAAACCGAAAAGGGGGCCAGCGTGGCGGCCTGCATCGTAGTCGAGCGCGACAGCCATCGCCCCATTCTGCTGGGCGCGGGCGGGCAGCACATGAAGCGCATTGCCACCGAGGCACGCCAGGAACTGATCAAACTGCTCGACAAGCCCGTGCATCTCGAGGTCTATATCAAGGTGCGCAAGGGCTGGTCGGACAAGGAAAGCGCGTTGCGCGAACTGGGGTATGAATAGCCCGGTGGCGACTGTTGCGCCCGAGGCCGGTCCGGCCGCCGGGCGTGAGCGCCGCCCGGCACGCCCGCGGGCACGGACCCAGCGGGTGCAGGATGCCCCAGCCTATATTCTGCACAGCACTGCCTGGAAGGAAACATCGCTGGTCGTGCAGGCCTTTTCCCGTGAGCATGGCTTGCTGGCACTGGTCGCGAAAGGTGCCAAGCGGCCCCACTCCCAGTTGCGTCCCGTATTGTCGGCCTTTCAGCCGCTGCTGCTGTCCTGGACCGGTGCCGCCGAGGTCAAGACCATGACGCATGGCGAGGCTGCAGGCATTCGTCCGCTGCAAGGTACGGCCTGGATGTCGGCCTGGTACCTCAACGAACTGCTGCTGCGCATGCTGCCGCGCGAAGACCCCCATCCTGCGCTGTATGATGCCTACGAGTATGCGCTGCTGTCCCTGGCTGCCGGGTTGCGCCCGGCGGCGGCGTTGCGTCGCTTCGAATGGATCCTGCTGCACGAGAATGGCTATGGTGTGGACGAGGCCATGCCGGATTTCGGGGATCCCGCGCTGGCACCGCAATTGCGCCAGCAATTGCGCGAACGGCTGGAGCAGCATCTCAGCGGCCGGGAACTGGCCACCCGCAAGGTACTGATGGATCTGCAACGGCTGGGTTGACGGTGCTGTGTCTGCAAAGCCTGCGGTATGGACTACTTGGTCGGGCCCGTAGTGAGTTACCCCGCATGCTCGGCCAGGATGTCGGCTGCCGGTGTGTTGAGCAGGCTGTTCTGCGTGATGTGCGTGTCGGCATCGACACTGTGTGTCAGCCAGACATTGCCACCGATGACTGAGCGGCTGCCGACGGTGATCCGGCCCAGCAGCGTGGCACCGGCATAGATCACCACATCGTCCTCGATCACAGGATGGCGGGGAACACCCTTTTGCAGCACACCGTTCTGGTCAGTCGGAAAACGCCTGGCCCCGAGTGTCACGGCCTGATAGAGGCGGACCCGCTCGCCAATCACCGTGGTCTCGCCGATGACGACCCCGGTACCATGATCGATGAAGAAGCTGCCACCGATAACCGCGCCCGGATGGATATCGATGCCGGTGTCGCCGTGGGCGATCTCGGCCACGATGCGGGCCACCAGGGGGGCACCGAGGCGATACAGAGCATGGGCCAGGCGGTGGTGGATGATGGCCGTGATGCCCGGATAGCAGAGCAGGACCTCGTCCACGCTGCGTGCGGCCGGGTCGTTGTCGAAGGCGGCCTGCACATCGGTATCCAGCAGTGCGCGCAGGTCCGGCAACTGCGCGGCGAAGTCGGCCACGATATCCACGGCGCGTTGTTCTTCCTCGGGCGTGGGGTCGGTATGACGAGCTGCGTAGCGCAGTTCCAGTTTTACCTGTGCCAGCAATTCGTCAAGCACCGTGCCCAGCGTATGGCCGATGTAGTAGTTTTCGCGGGTCTGCTTCAGGTCGGCCGGACCGAGGCGCATCGGAAACAGTGCTCCCGTCAGTTGCTGCACCAGTCGGCGCAGCACCTCGCGTGAGGGAAATTCGCGGTTGGTTTCTTCCTGGTTGCGCTGCTGGCGGCTGCGCCAGCGGGCACGCACCGTGTAGAGTTCAGCGACGATCTGGTCGATATTCCAGCGCGAGGGGCCGGAGTAGGGCAGGATGCCCGAGCGTAGTTCTGTCATGGGATAGGCCGTGGTATCGGATATTCAGGAATCGGATGCCGACAGCTTAGGCAGAATTTCGCTCTGGGTGAAATACAGGGAAATTGAAAGATTATTTCCAGATTGCATGAACGGCCCCGTCGACCTTTCGACAGGCTATAAAGACACGCTGCAATGGCTGGGTCAGTCGCGTCGACGCAGGCGCGTCAGCAGGGCCAGCGCCAGGATCAGTCCACACAGGATGAGGACCGGTCGGTCGGCCCAGCGGGCATAGGGTGTCAGGCCTGTCATGCCCTGTACCTGCGCATCAAGCACGCCCGCTTCGTAGACTGGCAACTGGCCGATCACGATGCCACCATCATCGATGGCGGCCGTGACGCCGGTATTGGTGGCCCGCAGCATGGGGCGGGCGGTTTCGAGCGCACGCATGCGGGCGATCTGCAGATGCTGGCGCAGGGCCCATGAATCGCCGAACCATCCCAGGTTGCTGACATTGACCAGAATCGTGGCACCCGGTGTTCCTGTTGCTGCATCTGGTTGCAGGGCAGGCAGCAGTTCGTTGCCGAAGACGTCTTCGTAGCAGATGTTGGGGGCCAGGTACTGTCCTTTTAGCGGGAAGGGGGCCTGTGCGGTCGTGCCCCGGGTGAAATCCCCGAGTGGAATGCGCATGCTGTCGACCAGCCAGCGGAATCCGGGCGGTACGAATTCGCCGAAAGGCACCAGGTGGTGTTTGTCATAGCGCATGTCTGGCCGGCCCGACAACAGGGCCTCGCGGGAGGTGTCGCGATCGATGCCGATGACACTGTTGGCGTATTCGCCACGGGCAGGGTCAAGCAGCGGCGCGCCCAGCATGACGGTTGCGCCGGTATAGCGTGCCAGCATGCGCCAGTCGTCCCACAGCATCGGATCGATCTGGTTCTGGAAGGCCGGCACGATGGTTTCGGGCAGGACGATCAGTTCCGGCGTGTTCTCAGGGAAAGGGCTCAGGCTGAGCTGCTGATGATGTGCGAGTGTCGCGGCCAGCGTTTCGGGGTTGAACTTGACGCCCTGGTCGATATTGCCCTGAACCAGCCGGACCTGCAGCGGTTCGCCATAGGGTTCCGCCCAGCGGTTGGACAGGCTCCACCAGCCGGTCAGCAGGACAGGAAATACGATCAGCAAGGGGCTCAGCTTGCGCGTACCGCCATTGCGTTGCCCGTACTGGGGCTCGGCAGGCAATGTGAGCAGTGCCAGGGCGGCGGCACTCAGGGTCGCCATGAACGCAACACCGTAGCTGCCCAGCACGGGTGCCCAGCCGGCATAGGGGCTGTCGACATGGGCATAAGCTGCATTGAGCCAGGGGAAACCGGTCAGCAGCGTGCCTCGCAGCCATTCAGCCCCGGTCCAGCAGGCTGCCCAGACAAAGGCTGCCGTCATGGGGCGGCGCAAGGGATCGGCCCCTGCCAGCAGCCGCGTCAGCCAGCAGGCCAATGCCGGGTACAGCGCCAGCAAGGCCGCCAGCACGAAGACCGCCAGGCCCGCCAGCGCAGCGGGCATGTTGCCGTAATCGTGCATGCTGATGTACAGCCAGTAGAGACCGACACCGAACAGGCCGGTGCCGAATCCCCAGCCGTCGGCAGCGGCCCGCCGTAACGAGCGGGCTTGCAGGACAAGCCGTGCCAGGAAGGCCAGGCACAGCAGGTTGAGTACCGACAGCAGGCTGGCAGGCAATGGGCCTGGGGAGAAACTCAGCGCGCACAGAGCGCCAATCAGGATCAGCAGGAGTGTGCGCATGCTTCTGTTTCGTCGTTCCAGGTCAGTCGTTGGGTAAGGCGTCCGGCGCAGGCTGGATTCCGGGTTGGTTGCGTTCGACACGCAGCCACAATGCCCGCCGGCTATCGGCGCGGATCACCTCGATGGTCAGGTTGCCGCGAGCGCACTGGTCTCCACGCTGGGGAATGCGTTCGAGTTCGCTTGCCAGCCAGCCACCGATGGTGTCGTATTCGTCCTCGGGCAGATCGGTGCCGAAGGTGGCATTGAACTGGTCGATGTCGGTCGTGGCCAGGACACGCCAACGGTTGTCGGACTCGGAAAAAATGGTCTGCTCGCTGTCCTCGTCGTATTCGTCCTCGATGGCACCGACGATCTGTTCCAGCACGTCCTCCATCGACAGCAGCCCCGAAATGCCACCATGTTCGTCGATGACGATGGCCAGGTGATTGCGGGTGCGACGGAAATCGTGCAACAGCGCGTCGAGCCGCTTGGTTTCGGGGACGAACATGGCCGGCCGCAGCAGGGTCCGGATGTCCTGCTCGGGGTCGAGCAGGCTGCGCAGCAAGTCCTTGGCCAGCAGGATACCCAGGATGTTTTCGCGATCATCTTCGTAGACGGGAAAACGCGAGTGCGCCGTCTCGATGATGGTGGTGACCAGCTCATTGATCGGCTGCGTGACTTCGAGCATATCCATGCGCGAACGTGGCACCATGACATCGTCAACGGTTTGCTCCGAGATGGCGAGTGCACCCTTGATCATGGCGTAGGACTCGGCATCGATCAGGTCGCGCGCACGCGCGTCGTCGAGCAGGTTCTTGATGCCTTCGCGATCGCTGGGCTCGCGCCGCAGCATGTTCTGGAGCCGGTCCAGCAGGGAAGGCTTGGGAGATTTGGAAGATTGGGCGGTATCCGCCCCGCTAGAGTTGGGATCTGACATCGTCCTTCCGGACAAGTTGAGGAAAAGTGAGCATAACCGAAACGGTATGCATCGTTTGTAACACAAGCGGTCTTTTTGCGCCATTGAGGCATTTACCAGGTGCTTCTTCCTGGATATAAGTGGATGGAATGAGGGTGTGCCGGATCGTCATGACCGCCGGCAGCAATTTGCTTCTATAGTCGATAGACCTTTTTCATTCTGGTGGAGCGTTGGCATGACATCCCTGTTTTCACCCCTGGCACTCGGTCCGGTCGAGATTCCCAATCGCATCGTGATTGCGCCCATGTGTCAGTATTCGGCCGAAAATGGCCTGGCGTCCGACTGGCATGTGCAGCATCTGGGGGGGCTTTCCCAGTCCGGTGCCGGTCTGCTGATCCTCGAGGCGACGGCCGTCGAGCCGCGTGGCCGCATCAGTTGGGCCGATCTTGGTCTGTGGGATGACGCCACGCAGGCTGCGCTGGCACGTGTGCTGGCTGCGGTGCGTCGCTACAGCCATGTGCCGCTGGGCATCCAACTGGCACATGCCGGGCGCAAGGCCTCCGTGGCGCGTCCCTGGGAAGGAGGCCTGCCGCTGCCGCCCGGTGATCCGCATGGTTGGCAGACCATTGCGCCTTCGGACCTGCCGTTCCTGCCGGACGGGCCGGCACCGCAGGCGGCTACCCTGTCCGAGCTGGACGATATCGTCCAGGCCTTCGCCGCCGCTGCCCGCCGTGCCGATGCGCTGGGTTTCGAGGTGATCGAGATCCATGCCGCGCATGGATACCTGTTGCATCAGTTCCTGTCGCCGCTGGCGAACCGGCGCGAGGATGACTACGGCGGGACGCTCGAAAACCGGCTGCGCCTGACCCTGCGGGTATTCGATGCCGTACGAGCTGCCGTGCCCGCGTCGCGAGCCGTGGGCGTGCGGATCTCGGCGTCCGACTGGGCCGAGGGGGGCTGGGATGTGGCCCAGAGCATAGAGCTGGCCCGGCAACTGGAGCAGCGGGGCAGCCATTTCATCCACGTTTCCAGTGGCGGCTTGAGCACGTTGCAGCAGATCCCGTTGCGTGCCGGCTACCAGGTGCCGTTTGCGGAGGAGATACGCCGGCAGGTCGGCACGCCGGTGATTGCCGTGGGCCTGATCACTGATCCCCATCATGCGCAGGCCATTCTCGACCAGGGACAGGCCGATGCCATCGGCATTGCCCGGGGTGTGCTGTACGACCCTCGCTGGCCGTGGCATGCCGCCGCGGCACTGGGTCGGACGGTGCCGGTCGCGCCCCAGTATCTGCGCGCAGAACCGCATGATGTGAAGGGTGTGCTGGTGCCGGCGACACAGTTCCCGCGGCACTAGGGGCTGCCATCAATTGTTCGGATGAGCGATGCCACAGAAGAAAGACCACTGGTTTCCGGTGGATAACGGGTCTGGTTATATAGGCGCAAAGGCATCTGGAGCCGATGCTAGAATCGCGGCCATGTTTCCCTCCCACCTTCTTTCGCGTCCGCTCACGCTGCGTCTGCTGCTGTGGGCGCTCGTGCTGGCCGTGCTGGTGCGGGCCCTGGTGCCGTTCGGATACATGCCTGACCGGACGGCGCGCAATGCCACCTGGCTGGGGCTGAGTCTGTGCCTGAGTTCGGACCGAACCCTGGCTGTTGTGCAGAAAACATGGGAAGGCGAAGCGATCCAAGGGGCTGATGGCGACACGGTGCCGGACTGTATGTTTGGCGTCATGAGCCAGCCTGTTCTGGATTCTATGCGGACAGGTGACAGCGTGGGCAGGTTGCTCCTGTCCTGGCATATCGTGTTGTTGCCGATATTCCAGGCCATTCCCGTACAGCCCGCAATCGGCCCTCCGCTTGGGCAGCGGGCCCCACCCGGCTTTGCCTGATCCTGCTTGCGGGGGAGCGTCCGATGGCGCTTCCGCTCCGGTTGCCATGCTGTGCGACCGTATCGATACAGGTTTGAATCATGAAGCCCCTCAATTCCAGCAGGCATGCGCTGGTCGCGTTCGTGACGCGCATGCATTTCTATATCGGTCTTTTCGTCGGCCCGTTCATTTTCATTGCTGCCTTGACGGGTACGCTCTATGTACTGACGCCCCAGCTCGAGCAGTATGTCTATGCCGATATGTTGCAGAGTGACGCTGAAGGGCCGCCACAGCCGCTGGCCCTCCAGGTCGAGGCTGCGCGCATGGCAGTCGGCGAGGACCCGCGCCTGTTTGCGATACGGCCAGCGCCGGCTCCGGGGGCGACCACGCGAGTGATGTTTACCCAGCCAGGCCTGGGGGAATCCGAAACCCGTGCCGTATTTGTTGATCCTGCAACCCTGACTGTGCTGGGCGAGGAGATCGTCTACGGTACCAGTGGCATCCTGCCGCTGCGCATGACTCTGGATTATCTGCATCGCAACCTGCTGTTGGGCGACCTGGGGCGCAACTATAGTGAACTGGCTGCCTCCTGGTTGTGGATTGCCATTCTGGGTGGACTTGTTCTGTGGTGGCAGGGAGGCCGGCGCAACCAGGCTGACGTGGCAACACGTAACCCCCGTTTGAGGCACCGTCGCCTGCATGCTTTGATCGGGCTGTGGCTGGCGCTCGGGCTGGTGTTCTTCTCTGCAACCGGGCTGACCTGGTCGCGCTGGGCCGGCGAACGGGTGGATATGTTGCGCAACGCCATGGGATGGATCACACCGGCCATCACCGTGGAGTTGGACAGACCGATCGATGCGCCCGCGCCGACGGATCCACATGCCGGGCATGAAGGGCATGCCTCCCATGACAATGCCATGATCCATGCGGAACATGGCGGGCACAGTGGGCACACCTCCGTGTCGTCCCACGTTCTGCATGCGCCTGCAGGCGAGGCCGCCCAACTGGATGCGGTGCTGGCGGCAGCCCGTGCAGCCGGCATCGATGCCGGCATGCTCGAAATACGCCCGCCCCGCAATGACCGGCAGGCCTGGCGGATCAGTGAAATCGATCGGAGCTGGCCAACCCAGGTCGATACCGTGGCCGTGGACCCCGCAACGATGCAGGTGACCAGCCGTGCCGATTTTGCCGAGTTTCCGCTGGTATCCAAACTGATCCGCTGGGGCATCGACGCACATATGGGCGTCCTGTTCGGTGTCGTGAATCAAGTGCTGATGGCATCCATGGGCATGGCACTCATGTTCATGATCGTGCTGGGCTATCGCATGTGGTGGAGTCGCCGGCCTGCTGCGCCGGTGCCTGGTCAGACCCTGGGCCGTGCCTGGGCTGCGTTGCCGTTGTTCTGGAAGGGAGGGGTGCTGCTGCTGGCAGTCATGCTGGCATGGTGTCTGCCGGTGATGGGGGCGAGCCTGGTGGTGTTTGTGCTGGTCGACTGGTTACGCGGCAGGCTCGCCGGCAAGCGCTCCTGATTGTGGGGGCTGTTGTTCCGGCATTGCCGTTCCCTGCGACTGCAATGCGACGCGGGGGACGACCACCCCCTAGAGGGGAAGAAGGCAATCCAAACCCCCCCACCCCCACT